>JBGSVR010000248.1:0-11586 GCA_041752855.1 Thermosynechococcaceae cyanobacterium | reverse complement strand
TGGCTTTATTCCATCCCAGATGGGGTTGGAGGGCTTTCCTTAATTCGCTATATTGACTCATGGGGTTTCTCATGGATTTCGTAATTCTGATGAAACCCCATCCTCACAACATTTTCAAGCTTTTTGTCCTGTACTTAGGATATTGATATCCTATGCAATAGTCTTAGCAGATTATCTCCACCATTTTTCCCAGGAATAATTTCTTTATTAACACCTGCAATAACTTCTAACAGTAATATGAAGAAATATTTTTTAGCCGTACTGTCTTGAGGCAACACACTTGTTACTATTTTTGTTCGGTCTTCCGAAAAACAGCAGATAGCATAATTCACATAATTCGTAATAAGCTCGACAGATGAATTTAGAACACGTATTTCCTGTTGAATGTTCATCTCTCGTAATGCATAATAATACATGTAGACGGACAGTATCCATCAATATCGCCTTTTAGGCTACTTAGGCGGATAGCAGTGTACCTACACCGTCTAATGTGGCATATAGACGAATAATTGTCATCCATATCTCTGTTTTGGCTACGTAGGCGGATAAAGTCCATCCATATAGCCCATTTGGTCATATAGACAGATGCATCCGCCTGTATCCTCATTTTCAGTGTATAGATGAATATGCCTCCGTCCATATTGTTATTTAGGTTACATAGGCGGAGAATTTTAGTGTTTTTCGGGTGGCACTTTCATTAACTTTTCTTGCAATTAATATCAACATCTTTGCATTCCGGCGATCGCCTTCAATCACAAATAATGAGTAGGGTTTTCAACCTTCAATCTTTCTTTAATCGCTGCCCTTTGGTGCTGAGCCAGCCTGGATCAAATAAACTGCTGAAGCTGTTGTAGCTCCTATCCCAAGCATTTTAAGCTGCCTAAGAATTTGATTAACGATTATCTGAGTCATAGCATTAGCGATCCACGTCTACCAAAACGTTTTCAAATCAAGCGTTAGCCCTGGCAATACTTCTTCTCCACTTAAATGCGCAATCGCTTCCAGCCACTCTACGGGTTGCCCTAGTCGATAAATCCCCACCTGTTTAGCCTGTGGGTTAATCAGAAAGCCAAGCCGAACCCCATTCTCAAGGTATTCCAGCATTTTATTTTGAAGCTGAGGCAAACTGTCCGAAGCCGACCGTAGCTCAATCACAAAATCAGGGGCGAGGGGTAAAAAGCCTGTCGTTGTCACGCCCTCCAGCCTGGAATTTTCAACCCAAGAAACATCTGGAGAGTAAATTGCCCCGTTCGGTAAAATAAACCCACCAGAAGAATCGAATACAACACCGAGTTGTGTTTCCCGATTCCAAATGCTGACTTGGGTTGTCAAATCAGAATTACGCGCAGAAGTAATCCAACCCGTCGGGAGCATTGCGATAAGTTCTCCTGTGCGGGTCAGCTCTAAACGACAATCTGGATTGCCCTGACATACCTGTTCAAATTCTAAAGGAGTCAGACGAATAGGGACTCCGCTAAGGTCAAGCGTAAGAGCATCAGAAACATGCCTAAGCGTTGTTGTCATGGCAAGGATTCGTGTAGCAGCATCTGCCTAAATCTTAGCAAGAATCCCATTCGCACAGGCTTTGTCGATACAGTGCGATAAATCGTTATGCCCCTCAGATGGTCAAGCATTGATTGTTATACTAGACCCTACAATCTATGGTCTATCTAGAGCCTAACGCCCCATGCAGCCGACCGACCCAGGCAAGTTTACCGATAAGGCTTGGGAAGCCATTGTTAAATCACAAGACGTTGCCCGTAAGTACCGCAACCAGCAGCTAGAGTCAGAACATCTGGCGATCGCCCTCCTCGAAGAAGACGAAACCACCACACTCCTTTTTGAGCGAGCAGGTGCAGATCCTGCCGCACTCCTCAAGCGCCTCATCGACTTTGTGCGCCGCCAGCCCAGCGTCACCACCGACGGCACCAATATTTACCTAGGTCGTGGACTCGACCAGCTTTTAGATCGCGCCGATACAGAACGCGAAGAACGGGGCGATCGCTTTATTTCCGTCGATCATTTCTTGCTGGCTTTTGCAGAAGATAAGCGCGTCGGCAAAAATCTGCTGCGAAGCGTGGGTTTAGACGGCGGCCTGCTCGAAGAAACCATTCAAAAAATGCGCGGCACTCAAAAAGTCGTAGATCAAGATTCTGAATCTCGCTACAACGCCCTCGAAAAATATGGGCGCGATCTCACTGCCCAAGCCGAAGAAGGCAAACTTGACCCTGTGATTGGACGCGATGAAGAAGTGCGCCGCGTCATTCAGGTGCTGTCTCGTCGTACCAAAAACAATCCGGTGCTGATTGGAGAGCCAGGAGTGGGTAAAACGGCGATCGCCGAAGGACTCGCCCAGCGCATCGTAAAAGGCGACGTGCCAGAATCCCTCAAAAACCGTCAGTTGATTTCCCTAGACTTGGGCAGCCTCATTGCGGGAGCCAAATATAGGGGCGAATTTGAAGATCGTCTTAAGTCCGTGCTTAAAGAAGTAATGGACTCCGACGGGCAAATTGTGCTGTTTATTGACGAACTGCATACCGTCGTTGGCACCGGAGCCACCCAGGGCAACATGGATGCAGGCAACCTGCTCAAGCCCATGCTGGCACGGGGTGAACTACGCTGCATTGGAGCCACCACCCTTGATGAATTCCGCAAGTATATCGAAAAAGATGCCGCCCTAGAGCGTCGCTTTCAGCAGGTGCTGATTGCCCAGCCCAATGTAGAAGACACCATCTCGATTTTGCGAGGGCTTAAAGATCGCTACGAGATTCACCACAACGTCAAAATCACTGACTCGGCGCTGGTTGCCGCAGCGGTACTCTCCAATCGCTACATCACCGATCGCTTCTTGCCCGATAAGGCGATCGATCTCGTAGACGAAGCTGCTGCAAAGCTCAAAATGGAAATGACCTCAAAACCTGGAGAACTAGAGGTGATTGAGCGTCGCCTCATGCAGCTTGAAATGGAAAAACTCTCTCTAGAACAAGAAGCACCCCGCGCAAGAACTGGCGCACCCTTTCAGTCTTCTTTAGAGCGCCTAGAGCGGGTCGTACAAGAAATTAAGGAGCTAAGCCCTAAAAAACAGTCCCTTGAAACCCAGTGGCAGGGTGAAAAACAGGTTTTAGACTGCATTAATCACCTCAAAGAAGAAGAGTCTCAGCTCCGTGTCCAGATCGATCAGGCCGAGCGCGAGTACAACCTCAACAAAGCGGCTCAGCTCAAGTACGGTCGTATGGAGGCACTCCAGCGAGAACTCGAAGAACAGGAAATCCAGCTCCAAGAGCTGCAAGAGAAAGGCTCCACCCTGCTACGGGAGCAGGTCACAGAAGCCGACATTGCCGAAGTCGTCGCCAAGTGGGTGGGCATCCCCGTTACGCGCCTGCTCGAAACCGAACGCCACAAGCTCCTTGCCCTAGAATCCTATTTGCACCAGCGGGTGATTGGTCAAGAAGAGGCCGTCGCCTCGGTATCTGCCGCCATCCGTCGCGCCAGGGCGGGCATGAAGGATTTAGGACGACCCATTGGTTCCTTCTTGTTCCTTGGTCCTACAGGAGTGGGCAAAACGGAACTCGCCCGCGCCCTCGCTGAGCTGCTATTTGACGCAGAAGATGCCATCGTGCGGATTGACATGTCTGAGTACATGGAAAAACACGCCATTTCTCGGCTTATCGGCGCACCCCCTGGTTATGTGGGCTACGACGAAGGCGGTCAGCTTTCCGAAGCCATTCGCCGCCGCCCCTACTCCGTCATTTTGTTTGATGAAGTTGAAAAGGCGCACCCCGATATTTTCAACGTGCTGCTTCAGGTCTTAGACGATGGACGCATTACCGATTCCCAAGGTCGCACCGTCGATTTCTGCAACACCGTCATTATTATGACCAGCAACATCGGTAGCGATCATATCCTTGAGTTTGGCGGGGATGACAGCCGCTACGACGAAATGGAGAAGCGGGTTATGGGCGTACTGCGATCGCACTTCCGTCCCGAATTCCTCAACCGTGTCGATGACGTGATTCTGTTCCATTCCCTGAAACGTGAAGACCTGCGCCAAATTGTGGGCATCCAGCTCAAGCGGGTCGAAAAACTACTCTCTGAGCAAAAAATTAAGCTGCATCTCTCTGAAGCCGCCCTCGATCACCTGGTCGAAGCTGGTTACGACCCTGTGTATGGCGCACGACCGATCAAACGAGCAATTCAGCGGGAGTTAGAGAATGCGATCGCCACTAAACTCCTAGAGCAGGCATTTACTGAAGGAGACACTATTCAGGTGGGCTTGCAAGAAAATCAGCTTGTGTTCCAAAAGCAAAAAGGTTCAGCGCTACCCAAAGAAAAAATTGAATCAGAAATTACCCTAGATAAAGTTACTGTCAATGGCATCAAAACCTGACCCAGCCTTTATTGCTGACTTTGTTTCATACTTCATCTTTAAGCCTTAAGCGATATTTTTCTTTCTAAATAACCAACTCTCCTGACCTTTTGAGGAACCTTTAATCGATCAGTGGGTCAGAGGTCAACATGGTTCAAGTCCCAGATGGTCTGGATTGCTTGAATGTCTCACGACCTGATTAATCACTCATCCCTCGGGATGAAATGAGCAATCATGCGCGAGATCTTAAATGAAGAGTTTGGTATTTTTCCCATGAAGACGACTTCAAAGATAACTTCAAAGACGATCTTCAATTTAATTGCGGCAGGCTCTATGCTATTTGCCGTCAGTTATCCAATTTTGGGTCAGTCTGTATCGGCATCCTCTGTGCCATCAGCCGCATCCTTAAAAAAGAAAACGCTGACGCAGACACCCGTTGCGCCGTCAACACCCTCTGTACCGACAGAACCCACCGCTCCCATACCGCCAGTTGGTGGCGGCGGCAGTGGCGATCTAAAAGTTCCGGTCGCAGCGCCTCCTACTGCTCCAGTAGGAGGTGGCAGCACCATGCCAACGTCCGAAACGCCTGCTGCCCCAAAGACTCCTAGTTCTATGCCAGCGACAGCAGCAACGGGTAAAACCATTGTGAGCATTGCCAGCAGCAACAAAAAGCTTAAAACGCTGACGGCTGCCATTAAAGCGGCTGGACTAGAAGAAACGCTCTCAGGCGAAGGACCCTTTACGGTTTTTGCCCCTACTGATGAAGCCTTTGCAGCCTTACCCCCTGGGACTTTGGATGCATTGCTGAAGCCAGAAAATAAGGAAAAACTGGCTCAACTGCTGACTTATCATGTCGTGAGCGGCAAGGTTGAGTCTAAAACCTTAAAGTCAGGCGATGTTCCAAGCGTCTTGGGTAAACCCGTCACGGTTACGGTGAAAGGCAAAAAGGTCATGGTCAACGAGGCCACTGTCATAAAGGCAGATGTTCCGGCATCCAATGGCGTAATTCACCTGATTGATAAGGTCATTTTGCCGCCTAGCTAATGCCGAACCCTACCAATGCCTCATCAGCATTGTCTTCGCGGCTTAAGCGTTTTGCATCAATCCTGCTCCCCTCTCCCAGAACGGGAGAGGGGCTGGGGGAGAGGGTCATACCTATGCTATAAAAGCCAATAAAAAGGCCGGTCTTATTAGACTGGCCTTTTTATTGGCTTTTATAGCAACACCAACAAGGTGCTGTCTCTAAAAATCATCACCTTCTGGGTCAAACTGTTCTGCCACCGAATCATCAATAAGCGCATAGTCATCAACAACAGGTTCCGCACCATAGACGCCACGCCCCCCTGCTCGCTTAGAGGTCGAATCTCCGCCTAGAAGCTCATCATCCGCACTAATGATGGTCAAGGCATCATCCACGGCATGTTCTAAACCATAAGTGCGGGCGCTCTGATCGTCAATAACGTCATCATCATCTCGATATCCGCCACTGTCATAGGCAGATTCTAAATCAGAAAGTCCACCAGGAGACTCCTCATAGGTATTAAAGCCTGTCCCTGCCGGAATCAGACGACCAATGATTACGTTTTCCTTGAGACCCCGCAGCCAGTCAGACTTCCCTTCGATCGCCGCTTCTGTCAAGACCCGCGTGGTTTCTTGGAAACTTGCAGCCGAGATAAAGCTGTCGGTATTGAGAGAGGCTTTGGTAATCCCCAGCAGCACGGGTGTATATTCCGCTGGCGCACCACCGGTAATAGACATCGCCTCGTTCACCTGCTCTGTCTGATACAGATCAATTAACTCTCCAGGCAGAAGTGTAGTGTCACCACCATCGTCAATCCGTACCTTAGAGGTCATTTGCCGCACGACCACTTCGATGTGCTTGTCTGAAATATCAATCCCTTGAGATTGATACACCGATTGCACTTCGTTAACTAAGAAGCTTTGAACCTTCTGAAGGCTGATCAATGCCGCTTCGTAGAGACCGCTAGACTCGCGGTGAAGTCGGAAATGGATCTCTAGAATATCGTGAGGATTAATGGGGCCATCCGTCAGCGGTTCCCCAGCTTCTACCTTTTGTGCGTCAGAGGCCATCGGGTTTTGGCCAGGGCCAATGGGGTAGTCGGTAACAGTACCGTCGTACTCCACGACTTTGATATCGACAGAGTCGTCATCCCCATACTGAAGCTGCACGGTACCAGGGCGGTGAGCCAACGTACACATTTCCTTCGGCTTACGCGCTTCGAGCAGTTCTTCAATCCGAGGTAGACCCTGAATGATGTCTCCCGTTTTAGCGCGCTCAAAGACCAGTAGCGCTAGGTTGTCTCCCCGCTGCACCAAATCACCATCATCAATCTGAAGCATTGCGCCAGGTGAGACCAGATAAGGCCGAGCAATTCTCAGCGTCAGCTGATCGCCGTCAATGCTCGACACTTGCGATGATTCAGATGCCGTTATGCCCGAAGCAAGTGCGTCCCCTGCTCGAACGAGATCTCCCACTTTTGCCGTGGGGGATTCGCCTTTCAGATCAATCTGGGTCAGATCGTTCTCGGTTACAACCAAGAGCCGACGAATAATTTCGCCGTCTTTGCGAATACCGCGTATTATGCCGCCCTGCTTAGACCGGATTTCCGTCCGCGCAACCACTGCACCTGGGTCAATTTGCTGCCCATCCTCCACCAATAGTCGGGTATGGGTACTGCCTTGGGTTTGGTCAGCAGACACATCTCGACGCAGCACGAGGGATTCTAGAATCACAAGCTGTAGGCGAGATACACCCGCTTCTTTCTCGTCAGGAATGACTTCAATGTCCGCCGCAATCTGGGGCGCATCGGTATCAATCTCAAGCACAAGCTGAGTTCTCAGCAAGTCGAGTCCGTCTATCGCCTTAACCCGCTCTCCGTCTTTATAGGGCAGGCGTTGGACAGCACGAAGCTGAATGGCACGACCTGCTTCATTAATAGACTCTTGAGAGGGAACAGAGGGCTGGTCAGGGACGGCGTACTCCATCACAGGCCGTAGGAGCAGTGCATAACCCTCAGGGGTTTCCACACATTCCAAGTAGCGAAGTTCCTTCAGCGTCAGTCCTGGAATCACTTCTTCGCCTGGGTTGCCCAAGGTTTCGTTTTTCGCCAAGACTGCTTCAGGATCGTCTACAAGGTGAAGATCGCCAGGCTTAATCACAATCTCCCGCAGAATGTCGTTTTTCTGCGTGACTTCAACTACGCCGCTGCTCTGACAAAAGATGTCTTTGACAACTTCGGTTCCGGCTTCGACGTATTGACCATCTTCGACCATCAGCAGTGAGATATCTTTGTTGACCTCGTGGGCTTCTTCGGGAATCCACAGCAGCGTACCGCCCTGGATCACTTCGTAGCCCTGCTTGGCCTTACCGCGCTTGGCAACATCCACGCCAGAGTATTTGATAATGCCGCCGGAGGAAGTGCGGTAGCTATCGTCTACCAGCTCAGCCACAACCTGACCGTTAAGCACCTTTGTACCTGGAGCGGCTTTCAGTAAGAACTGCTGGTTGTTTTGCGCTTCAATAATGTACTGCTCACGCCCTTGATGGCTCTCAAGGTGAACTTTCGCGGTGTCTAGCATCACGGATGCCGTGATGATTTCGACTTCGCGGCTTCCCTTGCCATCTACGAAGTCTGGCAGACGCACTACGCCACCATGCTCGGTCATGAGCTTGGTTTCAGCCAAGACCGACTGAGGTTCAATACGATCGCCGTTACTAACCGTCGGCTCTGCCCCAGGCGGAAGATTGTACACTTCTCCAGACAGAATCCAGATCAGGCCGCCTCTGGGTGCAATGCGAGTGGTGTTACCTTGGCGATCGCGTTTTTCTTCTGGCACCAGGTTAGAAAACTGCACTTCACCCGCCATATCAGAGGCCACATCTTTGGTGACTTTCTCTGTGCTTTTACGCATGTTGCGGCTGTTGTTGACCACCTCACCCAACTGCTGCCCTTGCTTCACCTGCTGCCCATCGGCAAACAGCAGCGTAGAACCTTGGGTGATTTCAAAAACTTCTTTTTTGCCGCCACCCTCTAAGGTAAGCTGCGTGTTGGTTTCAGCCGTGTAGGCATCTTCCCCGTGACGAGTACGGAATGCCCGCATCCGAACATTTTTGGGATACTTCACTTTGCCAGGGAAGGGTGCGCGCACCTGCTGCGCCATTTCTGCGGTAAACACCCCACCCGTGTGGAAGGTTCGCATGGTGAGCTGTGTCCCAGGCTCCCCAATGGACTGCGCCGCAATAATACCCACCGCTTCGCCAATATCGACAAGGTAGGCATGAGCCAAGCTCCAGCCGTAGCAGTGCTGACAGACGGAACGGGCGGCTTCGCAAGTGAGGGGCGATCGCACCACCACTTCATCCACTCCTGCATCACAAATCGCCTGAGCCAAAACTTCAGAGATCGCCTCGTTTTTGGCTAGAATCACCTCGCCCGTTTCAGGATGAACCACATCGTGTAAAAGTACGCGACCCAAGAGGCGATCTCTGAGCTTAATCAGTACCTTATCGCCATCCATCATGCTGCGAACTGTAACCCCGCGCTGGGTGCCGCAGTCATTTTCCCGAATAATCACGTCTTGGGAAACATCCACCAAACGACGGGTGAGATAGCCCGAGTCTGCCGTTCGTAGCGCCGTATCCACCAAACCCTTCCGGGCACCGTAGGAAGAAATAATGTACTCAGTAACGGTCAAGCCTTCACGGAAATTGGTTTTGATCGGTAAGTCAATGATTTCACCTTGAGGGTTTGCCATCAGACCCCGCATTCCCACCAACTGACGCACCTGGGACAAATTCCCCCGCGCCCCAGAGAAGGCCATCATATAAACCGAGTTAAGTGGATCGTTCGCACGGAAGTTCCGCACCACCTCATCCTTTAACTCTTCGCTGGCTCCGTTCCAGGTGTCAATCACCTTCTGGAACCGCTCCACCTCAGTGATTTCACCGCGAGTGTAGCGATCTTCTGTGACTCGAATTTCTTCTTCAGCGATTTCGAGAAGATCTTTCTTTCCGGGTGGAACCTGAAGATCTTCAATACTGATCGACACCCCAGCCTTAGTGGCGTAGCGAAACCCCATATCTTTGAGGTTATCCGCCATTTCGGCACTGCGAGCCGTACCGTAGTGGGTAAACGCCCAGCCCATTAGGGTCTTAAGTTCGCCCTTATTCACCACTCGATTTGAAAAAACGGGCAGTTCGCGTTGCTGTTCCTGATTCATATCACCTTTCGTCATAGTGTGCCTTCCGCTGCTGCTGTGGTCTAGCTTGCCAAAGAATCCTGAATGGTCTTGTTGTAAATCGAGCGCCCTGGAGTGGTGCGGATGTACTGGGAAATCAAGTTGCCCTGTGCGTCTGTGCGAATTCGCTTAGAAGGATACGTTTGCGTCACGGTTCCATCTGCGGAAGTTTCGACCGTCGGCTGTGCATCCCCATCGGTATCGTCTACTAAGCCATCAAACCGAACCCAAACATAGGCGTGGAGGGCAACTTCATGCTGTTCATAGGCCAGAATGACGTCATCTAGACCAGAAAAATATCTACCTGCCCCCGTCTGTACCTTAGGGTTTTCTGCGGTTAGATAGTAGCAGCCCAACACCATATCTTGGCTCGGTGTCACAATAGGGCGACCCGTTGCAGGCGACAAAATGTTGTTAGATGCCAGCATCAACAGCCTTGCTTCCGCCTGTGCCTCAATGGACAGCGGAACGTGAACCGCCATTTGGTCTCCGTCAAAGTCAGCGTTAAACGCGGGGCAGACCAAAGGATGAAGCTGAATGGCACGACCTTCTACCAATAAAGGCTCAAAGGCCTGAATCCCCAGACGGTGAAGGGTCGGCGCTCGGTTGAGCATGACGGGGTGGCCTTTGATGACCTCCTCTAACACATCCCAAATGAGCGGGTCATTGCGCTGAATCAGGCGTTTGGCGGCCTTGATGTTGTTCACCAAACCCTGACGAATCAGACGATGGATCACAAAGGGCTGAAATAACTCGATCGCCATTTCTCTGGGCAGCCCACACTGATGAATTTTCAGCTTAGGCCCCACCACAATCACAGAACGTCCAGAGTAGTCCACCCGTTTACCGAGCAAGTTCTGCCGGAAACGACCCTGTTTCCCTTCAATAATGTCAGACAGAGACTTGAGGGGGCGATTGTTGGCACCCACCACCGTCCGGCCTCGGCGACCGTTATCAATCAGGGCATCTACTGCCTCTTGCAGCATCCGTTTTTCATTACGGACAATAATTTCTGGCGCAAGAATTTCCTGAAGCCGAGCCAGTCGGTTATTTCGGTTAATAACGCGGCGATACAGATCGTTCAAGTCAGAGGTCGCAAAGCGCCCCCCATCTAACTGCACCATCGGGCGTAAATCTGGGGGAATCACGGGAATGTAGGACAGCACCATCCAGTCGGGGCTAGAACCCGTCCCCACAAAGTTATCTACCACTCGCAGCCGCTTAATCAGCTTGGCGCGCTTTTGGCCTTTAGATGTCGCAATTTCTTCGCGTAGGCTCTCTGCTTCTGTCTCAAGATTGAGGTCTTGAAGCAGCCGCTGGACAGCCTCAGCCCCAATGCCCACCTCAATGCCGGAAAGCTGAGAATCTTCGCTATAGATTTGATCCTCAATTTCCATCCATTGGTCTTCGCTCAGAAGCTGCTTGTAGACCAAGTTGTCAGCATTGCCTGCGTCGAGGACGACATAGGCATTGAAGTAAACAATCTGCTCCACATCCCGCAGGGGCATATCGAGCAGCGTTGCCATGTAGCTCGGAATCCCCTTGAGATACCAAACGTGGGTTACGGGAGCTGCCAGTTTAATGTAGCCCATGCGATGCCGACGCACGCGCGATTCTGTGACCTCAACGCCACATCGTTCGCAAACGATACCGCGATGCCGTACCCGCTTGTACTTACCACAGTGGCATTCCCAGTCTTTTGCAGGGCCAAAAATGCGCTCACAGAACAGACCGTCCATCTCCGGCTTCAGAGTCCGGTAGTTGATGGTTTCAGGCTTGGTCACTTCACCCACCACCTGACCATTCGGTAGGGTACGTTCCCCCCACTGACGGATTCGTTCTGGAGAGGCCAGACCAATCTTGACGTAGTCAAATCGCTGTTCTAGCTTCTGCATCGCTTCGCGTTTCCTTTTGTGTATCTCAAACTGAAGTAGTCGTAAAAACTGGGGCAACTGCCGCTT
>JBGSVR010000247.1:0-5128 GCA_041752855.1 Thermosynechococcaceae cyanobacterium | reverse complement strand
TCTTGTGCTGACTGAAGTCTGTTGACCCACAGCTAAACGCAATACATTTGTTTACAATTAAATTTAGAGATAAACAAGAAGAGGTTATGACCCTAAGCTAATCAAACGCTAAACATCAAGTTTGCGCGTCTATCTGAAGTGTGTTCTTGAGAGAAGCACTCCTTGATAGGATGATGGCGATAGGTCTATGAGGCAAATAGCTTTTGCACCACCGCTAGATTCTGCGGCTGAGCTAAAGCTGAAATCTGGTCAAAGCGTTTTGCACACTGCCAGATTTTTTACCGTTATTTTAGAGAGAACTGATCGCTATGGCTTACGAATTTCCAACTTTGCCTTATCCTGAAACTGGCTTAGAGCCACATATTTCGGCTAACACGCTACAGTTTCACTACGGCAAACATCACGCTGCCTACGTCACCAATTTCAACAACTTGGTCAAAGAAACACCCCTAGATAGCCTTCCCTTAGAAGAAGTTATTAAGACGACCTACAACGACGCGGCAAAGGTCGGCATATTTAATAATGCAGCGCAAGCCTGGAACCATACGTTCTACTGGCACTGCATGAAGCCTAGTGGTGGCGGTTCGCCCAGCGGTGCTTTAGCAGATAAAATCAATGCTGATTTCGGCAGCTTTGATGAGTTTAAGGCTGCGTTTAAGCAGGCAGGTGCAACTCAGTTTGGTAGCGGCTGGGCGTGGCTTGTGCTAGACAGCGGTACGCTCAAAGTTACCAAAACGGGTAACGCAGATAACCCTCTTACTCATGGTCAAGTGCCCCTACTCACCATGGACGTATGGGAACATGCCTACTACCTCGACTATCAAAATCGTCGCCCTGACTATATGGAAACGTTCCTCAATAGCTTGGTGAACTGGGATTTTGTAGCCGAGCAGTTTGCAGCAGCTTAGGTCTTTGAGCGGCATCTAGCCCAAACGCCTTTCTTGTTTACCCCCTTTTCCCGTATTGGGAAAAGGGGGTAGTTGTGTGTAGCCGCGATCGCAGTCCTAAGATAAACGCCCCTAAAATAAAGAGGTGTGACTGAGGCTGCAAGATTGAAACAGGTCAAAATAAACTATTCCTTTGACAAGAAGGTCAAATTCAGGCTGGCGATATCCATTGTTCTAGGAAGCTTTGCCGCCCTAACCTCTACCGCTGCCCACGCAGAATGGAAGCTCATCGACGACTGGAAAGATGTTCGGCGGCTTTATGTAGAACTGCCTGCCAAACCATTGGACTTCAGTAAAAAGCAGATTTTAGTGCGGCTGCTAGAAGCTGATTACGATCAGCCCAACGCTGTCCGCCGCAAGGGTGACGTTCGCTCAATGGCCGTAACCCATCTCGTCGATTGTGCGGTCGGCGCTGAATCTTCGTACCAGTTTTACGATTACCCAGGCAAAATGGCGCAAGGCAAGGGCACCTATAATTCAGGGAAATCTCTCATTAAAGCGAAGCAGGAGCTTTCGCGCCCTTGGAAAGGCTCCAGTATCGACGATATGATTCAGCTTGGCTGTAAAAGCCTTGGGTTCCAGGCTCCCAAAGGCAAAATTTATCCCAAGTCTGCTGTCCCCTAACCGCAGCAGCAGAAATTCCCATTCAAATCATAGGCACTTCCCCCTCAAGCTCTGATGGACGCAACCTTACCCAGCCTAATTCAGCAGATGCTCCAGCCGGACTTTTACCCCCATTCCGTGCAGGAACCCATTCAACTGCTGCAAACCCATATTTCTTACGTCTTTTTGACGGGGGAGTACGCTTACAAAGTCAAAAAGCCTGCAAACTTCGGTTTCTTAGACTTCACCAGCCTCGAAAAGCGTCGTCACTTTTGCCACGAAGAGCTACGCCTTAACCAACGGCTCTCGCCCGATCTTTACTTAGCAGTGCTGCCCATTGTCGAAAACGCAGGTCAGTATCAGTTGGGCGCAGTTGATTCGGTTCAAACTGCCGCAGAATACGCCCTTCAGATGCGGCAGTTCCCCCAAACAATGCTCTTGAGCCACCTATTTAAAGATGGAAAACTAACGCCCAACATCGTTCAGCAGTTAGCCCTACAGGTCGCCGCCTTTCATGCCAGCGCTGTTAGTAGCCCTGAAGTGACGGCTTACGGTAGCATTGCGTCAGTTCAGCAGGTAGATACCAACAATCACGCCATCAGCACACCTTTTATTGGCACCTCGCAAACCCAAACGCAGCAAGACGAAACCCACGCATTCACCACTCAGTTTTTTGAACAGCATTCTGACTGGTTTACTCAGCGCCAAGCCGAGGGCAAAATTTGCGAGGGTCATGGCGACCTACACCTTAATAACGTTTGTCTTTACCAAGACAACATTCAGATTTTTGACTGTATTGAATTCAATCAAGAATTCCGCAATATTGACGTGATCTATGACGTGGCCTTTATGGTCATGGATCTAGAATTCCGAGGGCGGGTGGATTTAGCCAATCTTTTCCTCAATACCTACCTAGAGCAAATGGGAGACTATACGGGCGCTGCCCTGCTGCCGCTTTACCTGAGTATGCGCGCCTACATTCGGGGTAACGTAAACTCTCTCGCCCTCAACGATCCGGCAATTTCTACTGCTGAGAAAGCTGAATTTCTCCAGCGCGGTCAAGCCTATTACCGTCAGGCATGGGACTACACTCGCAGGTCGCGGGGGCGCATTATCCTCATGTCGGGTCTATCTGGCTCTGGCAAAAGTACCGTGGCTCGTCAGCTTGCTCAAAAGCTCAACGCCATTCATGTTCGCTCCGATGCCGTTCGCAAGCATCTTGCCGAAATTCCGCTGTATCAGCGTGGCGATCGCGGGGGCGAGGTTGGCAGCGGCATCTACACGCCAGAGATGACGCAAAAAACCTACGGGGCGTTACTAGAGCTAGGGCTACTGCTAGCACAACAGGGCTGGTCTGTAATCTTAGATGCAAAGTATGATCGCCACGCTTTACGGCAGCCTGTGTTGGCATCTGCAATCGCCGCCCATATCCCTATCAAAATTGTGCAGTGTACTGCGCCCATTGAGGTACTGTGCGATCGCCTCAACCACCGCACCAACGACATTGCCGATGCCACCGCAGCCCTACTCGAAAGCCAGATTAAAACGGCTGAACCTCTTACAGATTCAGAACAACCGTTTGCCGTTACCCTACAAACCGATCAGCCCCTAGAACCTCAGCTTGATCAGATCTAGAGAAAGCGCTGTATGTGCGCACATACCTTGCGTCTTACTTACCTAATGTGTACACACAATCCTGAGGAAAATCCCCTCCTCGGAGGGGTGCCCGAAGGGCGGGGTGGGTTAGTCAGTAGCGCCATGACTAACCCACCCCTGCCCCTCCCGAGAGGGGATTGATGAATTGGTATATGGCAAGAACCTTTACAGAAGAGAAACTTTAAGACTTGTGTGTACATCGTAGCCATACTTATCCAGAAACTTGAGAACCTCTTTCTTTCTTAATCTGCTTGATTGTGCTTTCTGGAAGCTGAGTGCCCAACTTTAAAGCCTGATCAAAAAACTTAACTGCTTCAGTTGGGTTCTTTTGCTTTACCAAAATTTGAGCCTTCAGATAAAGCAGCTCAGGATTTTGTGGGGCAATGGCGATCGCCTTGTCCACCGCCACCTGAGCATTTGCATAGTCATTGGTATCTCGATAGACCAACGCCTGTCCGCGTAATGCTAAATAAGGCGGACCCGCCTTTTGAAAATTTTTCAGCGCCTCATCATGCTTACTCAGCACCATGTTGACAAAGCCAACAAACAAATTAATTTCAGGGTCATTGGGCGATAGCCGGTGCGCCTTATCAATTTCTAACAGCATCGAACTTGCGTAAGTCAGCGTTTTAGGCAGATCCGTCACGCTATCCTTAAGAAAATACCCCTCTAGCCCTTGAGCAATGCCCTGGTAGAGATGCGATCGCGCTGAATCTTTCGTCGCCATCCGCTTAGATGCCGCTCTAATCTTAGGTAATGTCGTCAAAAACGCCTCTTTCTGACGGTTTTGATAGGCCGTTGCCGCCTGTAACGTATAGACTAAAGGCTCATTGGGGTTTTCAGCCTCAGCCTTCGTCAGCTTTTCGCTAGAACTTTGATACCTGCCATACCGGAAAAAATCTTCAAACGCACTTTGCAAAGATGGCCCAATCGGTCTGGCCTTTACGCCTACTCGAAACGGATCGGCAGCCAATGCCGAAGAAGCGCAAAGCAACATTGCCAGGGACATTGCGCCATAGCGCCCAACAAACTGCTGTATCCTAAGCCGTCGAAAAAAAGTTTGCATAAAACAAAGTGAACTGATTGCACAAACGTTATTCTCTATTTTATGAGATACCCTCAAGTGTGCTTAACCTTTTCTTAATACAACCCATGTTGGTTGTGTCAAAACCACCGTGAAAACCGTTAGACCTTTTACGCCTGTTTTAACGCCACTGCTGAGTAACCGAACGCTTTGTCGAGCAATCACAGGTTTCTCTGTCGTACATTTGGCGATCGTTTCTCTGGGTTTACCAAGCTGGCCCTGCCCGATTCGTCATGGGTTGGGTTTACCGTGTCCTGGGTGTGGTTTAACACGGGCGATCAAAGCACTAGGGGCAGGCGATTGGCAGCAGGCTATGGTCATTCATGCCTTTGCTCCACTGGCGGCAGTTGTGCTGATTTTGATCGGGTACATCAGTATTGCGCCCGTCAGCCATTGGCGATGGATTCTTCAGCGTTGCAAACTGGCAGAACAGAAAACGGGGCTATCAGCCCTCGTAGTTGTGCTTTTTATTGTGTATTGGCTAATACGATTGTTGTTCTTTCGTGAAGCATTTTATCACTGGGTTCTTTAATGTGATTTTCTAAACGTAGACCCATTCTGATGATCAGTCTCTCAGAGCGCTCTGCTATTGATAGCGAACGATCGCTCAACACAGGCTGCACAAGGTTAGGGAGCAACTCAAACAATCACATTATTGAGGAAACGTATGGCTGCGCTATTAGGTTTACTGGGTGGTGTTGCAATACTGTTCGGTTAAGCCCATAGCAGCGTAAATTAGCAATTGTCGTCAGATAAACCTATGTGCCTGTGCAACTCAAAGAATTAAGCTTAACTTCCCCAAAGATTAGACCTGAAGAGATTCTTCAAGCGATTAGCC
>JBGSVR010000246.1:0-2869 GCA_041752855.1 Thermosynechococcaceae cyanobacterium | reverse complement strand
GCAAGCGCCGCAGCCCAAGATAGGTTGCCGCCGTGATGTGGACGCGGTAAAGACAAGCTAATTTTTGTTAACCTTTGCTGAAGTAGCCTATTGAACCACCTTTTCTTTGAACAGTTTACCCGCAGAAAAGGCAGGTACTGTAGTAACTGGGATTTTCATTTCATCGACGGACTTCGGGTGAGTTGCGATCGCATCCCCCTTACTGAAGGAGCTATTTAGATCTATGTCTCTCAATCCGTGGGCGATCGCAATCGCAGCATTCTTTTCAATCGCAGCACTCCCAGCCTGTCAGAGCGTATCGAGCCAAAAAATAGCGCGGCCTTCAGCATCATTATCTCCAGTACCAGCGCCGCGTGGGTCTGTTTTGCTGCCTCAGCCTATCCGCATCCAAGTTAAGGACTTGCCTGCGCCTTTTGCGTCTGAGTCTGCTTCTAAAGGGGTTGATATTGTATCGCGTCCCCAAAACGCCACATTTCAACTTCCCGCAGGATTTACGGTTAAGTCCTTTGCCTCGGGTCTTTCTCGCCCTCGCTGGCTGATGGTTGCGCCTAATGGCGACGTGTTTTTATCAGAGTCCTACGACAATCGGATCCGGCTGCTGAGAGATATCAATGGGGATGGGGTGGCTGACCTAAACGTAGCGTTTGCCGAAAACTTAAATCAGCCCTTGGGGATGGCAATTTCGCCAGACCAGAAGGCGTTTTATATTGCCAATACGGATGCGGTGGTGCGCTATCCCTACCAGGTGGGGCAAACGCGGATCCAAGGTACTCCAACGATAATTACGCGACTGACGGCGGGTGGCTATAACCAGCACTGGACGCGCAACATTATCTTTAGCCCAGACGGCACAAAGTTGTACGTCAGCGTAGGGTCACAGAGTAATGCAGACCCTGAAGACGCACCTCGTGCCACCATTCAGGTGATGAACCCCGACGGCAGTGATCGCCGTACCTATTCCTCTGGACTCCGAAACCCCGTAGGGCTAGCCTTTAACCCCGTGACAAAACTGCTCTATGCCACCGTTAACGAACGAGATGGACTGGGCGATGATTTGGTGCCAGATTACTTAGCTGCTGTGCAGCCCAATCAGTTTTATGGCTGGCCCTATGCGTATTTGGGCGCAAACCCAGACCCGCGCCTGCCGCGCAAACCAGAGCTAGAGCGCAGTACCGTTGTGCCCAATGTATTGTTTCAGGCGCACTCTGCTGCGCTGGGACTGGTGTTTTATGATCGTGAGCAGTTTCCAAAGCCATACCGTCGTTCTGCGTTTGTGGCGTTTCGAGGCTCTTGGAATCGGTCTGAGGCAACGGGCTATAAGATCGTTCATGTGCCTTTTCAGGACAATGGCAAAGCGCAAGGGTACTATGAAGACTTTATGACAGGCTGGCTTGTAGACCCCAAAAAGCCGACGGCTTGGGGTCGTCCGGTGGGGCTGGCGATCGCCCAAGATGGCTCAATGCTTATCACCGATGAACCAGGTGGCACAATCTGGCGCGTAACCTATGGCAAGTGATAGATGCGATCTGGCTAGGGCGTAAAACAGCATGGACTTGTTTGAACATCGGCTCCAGCAGATCAGCATTACGGATGCGCCCTTAGCGGCTCGAATGCGCCCCAGAACCCTGGATGAATTTGTGGGGCAAGAGGCAATTGTGGGGCCAGGTCGTCTGCTCCGTCGTGCCATTCAGGCCGATCAGCTCTCGTCGCTGATTTTTTATGGCCCACCTGGTACAGGTAAAACCACCCTTGCTCAAATTATTGCCAATACGACCCAGGCGCACTTTGTCGCGATTAATGCGGTGCTGGCAGGCGTTAAGGAAATTCGAGAGGCGATCGCCACAGCCAAGGAGCGGCGTGGTCACTATGGTCAGCGCTCAATTTTGTTTGTGGATGAAGTGCATCGGTTCAATAGGGCACAGCAAGATGCGCTGTTGCCTTGGGTAGAAAACGGCACCGTTATTTTGATTGGAGCCACCACAGAAAACCCCTATTTTGAGGTCAATAAGGCATTAGTCAGCCGTTCTCGACTGTTTCAGCTTCAGTCTTTAACGGCAGACCATTTACGGCAGGTGGTGCAGCAGGCTCTCAACGATGAAGGGCGAGGCTATGGCGATCGCCCTGTTCATATCACCTCAGAAGCCCTCGACCACTGGGTCAATATTGCCAATGGCGATGCCCGTAGTCTCCTGAATGCCCTAGAGCTTGCGGTCGAAACTACCCCACCAGATCCTGAAGGTGTGGTGCAAATTGATCTAGAGATTGCCGAAGCCTCGATTCAAAAACGGGCGGTGCTGTACGACAAAGAAGGGGATGCCCACTTTGACACCATTAGCGCCTTCATTAAAAGTTTGCGCGGCTCTGACCCCGATGCGGCGCTGTACTGGCTCGCTCGCATGATCTACGCCGGAGAAGACCCGCGCTTTATTTTTCGGCGGATGCTCATTTTAGCCAGTGAAGACGTGGGCTTAGCAGACCCCCAGGCTGTAGTGGTAGTCAGCGGCTGCGCCCAAGCCTTCGACCGCATTGGTTTGCCCGAGGGTCAATACCCTTTAGCGCAGGCGGCGCTCTATTTAGCAACGGCTCCCAAGTCGAACCGCGTGCTGGGTTACTTTGATGCGTTAGCTGCTGTAGAAAAAGAGCGAGAAGAAGAAGTACCCAATCCGCTCAAGGATGGCAACCGCGATAAAGAAGGGTTTGGTCATGGCGCTGGGTATGTGTACCCCCATGCCTATCGAGAGCATTGGGTGGCGCAGCAGTATTTGCCAGGAGATCTTCAGGGGCAGGTGTTTTATCAGCCGTCTGATCAAGGCTATGAGGGCAAAATTTTAATCCAAACGGCGCGCCGTCGTGAAGCGCAGTTGGCGGC
>JBGSVR010000245.1:0-11566 GCA_041752855.1 Thermosynechococcaceae cyanobacterium | reverse complement strand
AGGTTCAGAATTTGCTGCACCTCTTCTTGAGAATAGATCTGCTTGTCATTGGGCGCTTCAGAATTTGCCATCGCGATTGCTCTCCCCTGAATGCATCAAGGATCAATATGACCCTATTTTAATCATTTCATCTTGAGATTGGATTTTTCACACCCGTTGAACCAAACCCGCCAGATGAGCGCGCCGTATCTTCTGAAAGCGCATCTACAGCCTCTATCGTCACGCTAATAAATGACGTAATCACCATTTGAGCAATTCGCATCCCTGGCTCCACCTGAAAAGCCTCAGCGCCATGATTGATTAATATGACGCAAATTTCGCCCCGATAGCCTTCATCAATGGTTCCTGGCGTATTAAGCACCGTAATTTGATGCTTTAGCGCCAAGCCACTACGAGGCCGTACCTGAGCCTCAGTGCCTGGGGGCAACTCAATGGCAATGCCCGTGCGAATGAGCTGACTTGCCCCTGGTGTGATCGCCTTTGCCTCAATAGACACCAGATCTAGCCCCGCATCCCCTGGATGGGCGTACTGCGGAATGACAGCAGACGGTGAGAGTCGTTTAATTTTGAGTTTCATACCGAGACATTTCAAGAGAGGGGCTAACGAACGTTTTGACGGCGATTGTAAAACCAACGCTCATTGCGATCGCGTTTATGCCGCTGCCGCTGCCAGTCTTGGGCAATTTGCCCCACAACCTCTGTAAATGTTGAAGAAACAACCCCCAACTCACCCAGGGTTTGGAGTTTGATTTTTTGCTGGATTGCCAGCGCAAATACATGAATCAGCTCGGGTGCCGAGTCGCCCAAAATATGGGCACCTAAGATGGTGCCGTCTTGCTGCACTAATACCTTGCACAAACCGCTGGGAGATTGGTTAAATTGAGCGCGATCGCAGTCCTTATAATTCTGCCGCAGTACCTGAACCTTCGGGTCATGCTGCCGTGCTTGGGCTTCCGTTAGCCCTACTCGCGCCAAAGGTGGATCGCTCTGGATGGCATAGGGGAGCTGGTGGTAATGGATGGGCGATCGCCGCTCAAACAGCGCATTTTGTACCGCCAGTTTTACTTCTTGCAGCGTAATACTGGGCAGGCTATACCCACCTAAAAGGGAGCCGACCGCATAAATGCGTGGGTTTGAAGTTTGCAGGGCAGCATTGACTGCAAGGCCTTGGGCTATTTGCTGTAGGTTCAGCGAATCTAACCCCGCTGGTAAACGCCCCAATGTTTCTGTCGCAATCACCAGCGCATCAGTAGCAAATTTAGAGTCTCCCACTTTTAGAAAAAGTGCGCCATTCGGCGAAGGCGTGATTGCCGTCAGAGTTCCCTGCGTCATAACTTGGATTCCGCTGCCTTCTAAATAAGACTGAAGCAAAAAGGCGGTTTCTTCATCTTCTTTAGGCAGCAGTGGGCTATTTCCGGTGATCAGCAAAACCGATAGCCCCAAGCGTCGCAGACTTTGGCTCAGCTCAACAGCTTGCAAGCCATTGCCTAAAATAGCGATGGATTGAGGCCAACTGCGATCTGTGCGGCGTAGTTCTTCCCAAAGATGTGGCACAGCCCAAACCTTTGGATGGTCAATTCCCGCAATGTCTGGCAGCGTCTCTTCGGGTTCGAGGGCGAGTAGGTACGTGCGCGATCGCAGCAGTCGCTCCCCCACCCACAAATCATTGCGCTCAAACAGAACTGAGCCTTCTATATATTCCACACCATAGGATTGGACGGTAGCGGGCGACTGTTTTTCGCAATATGCCGTCATTAAGGTATCTATCCATCGCCGCCAATCCTGCTGATTAATACCGCCTTTGATCTGAGCAAAACGACGAGAACCCTCTCGCAAAAGTAAAGATAGATCGGGCGTAAGGCCAGCGTTAGGCACCCAGGCAACACGGGCATGAGTTTGCGCTGCGGAAATTGCGGCTGCTTCTGCCGCAGCCGTTGCCCCAATCACCACTAAATCAAAGTTCGCTGTCAAAATTTACTGTCAAAGTTTGATACCGATATTCAGTCTTAAGTCTTAGTCCAAGAGGGTGCCATCGGGTAAAATGACGCGCTCTAAGATAGCATTTTTAAGATTCGCATCCGTCAAATCTGCACCCGTCAAATTTGCGCCATTGAGATTAGACCAGCTTAGGTCAGCACCTCTGAGGTTTGCGTTCAAAAAATCAGTCCCCTGTAAATTAGAGCTGCGAAGCGTGGCTCCACTGAGATTGGCATGGCGTAGTTTTGCACTACTAAGATTGATATGGTAGAGATTGGCTCCCTCCAGGTTCGTCCAGATCAATTCAGAAGCATGTAGATTTGCCAACGTTAAATTAACCCCAGACAGATCTGTTTCGTTAAGGTTGATTTTGGCAAACTCTCGTTCCCCTGCGGCATATCGCGCCAAGAAATCTTTGACAGCCTGCGTTTTCTCTTCAGAAACCACTGCAACCAAGGGTTGTTCTTGGGGTACAGAAGGCACCCGTTCTTTCTCAGCTACAGGCCAAACCTTGTTACTGTCAGACGCAATCGCGATCGCCGGATCTATTTCTGAAGAAACTGCTGGCACAGGGGTCGAGTGGTTTTCCCTCAAACTTTCCGGCAGAGGATCTTCCGTTAAGGTCGAGACAGAAGATGCCTTAAACTCAATTTGCAGCGGATCGATAAATGCAGTAGGAACGGTGACTTCAGGCTCCGTGACGGAGCCTAAGTGGTTGAGGTCAAAATCGCTAGGGCAAAAAGAAGAACGCCAAAAGGGTAAATCTGAGCCATCCCTTTGTCCATACAGCTCAACAGTTGAAATGTTGGCAAGCGCTAGCGGCGCAATCCAGCTTTGAAGGAGTGGTTCAAAAACATTTTGTTCTGGAACCACAGCCCCCGATAGGCTGAGCTGTAGTCGCGCCTGCCGAATCTCAATTTCAACAACCCTAACCTTATGATTGATAAGCTTCAGGTCTAAAAACGTTTGCAGGGCTGCTGTATCCCCTTGCTTGACAGCATCTAACAGCAGCGTATTGTCTTCCAATGCTAAAGCGTTTTCAGAGCGCTGAGAACTTGATGGATATGACATGGGGACTGTTTTGGCCTAAAAAACTGAACCGACTTTGGCTAAGGTTCTGGGTAATTTTGTAAAATTGAGTAAGCAGACTAATGCTTACCCAGCGCGTCTCTGCTTTACTCCACAACTGCGGATATTAACTCTATTTAAGTCTTTTAGACCTTAATGTCAAAGATAATGTGCTGCCATCAAAATAGCGATCTTAGAAAAACGGCCTGGTGCCGCTTGTTCTGTCAACCTACCTACGCATAGTTTCTATCGTCAAACCGTTACCATTGTCACATTTTGTTCAAGACTGACGAAGTATTATCACTGGTTATGGCATCCGAGGGAGAAAAACAAAGATGAGTCACGAATTGCGCGTTCAGGCAGTTGCTCAGGTTACCGAGCGCAAGCCACTGCCGTCCAAAATCCCCCAAAGATTAGAATCTCTTTGGGCAACGGATGTTTTTACGCTGAGCAAAATGCAGGCCAGCCTGCCCAAAGACGTTTTTAAGTCCATTAAAAAAACAATTCAAACGGGTGGAAAGCTAGATGTATCAGTCGCAGGGGTGGTTGCCTCTGCCATGAAGGACTGGGCAATTTCTAAAGGTGCGCTCTACTACGCCCACGTTTTTTACCCTATGACCAATGCGACCGCTGAAAAGCATGACGGCTTCATTTCGGTGCAGAGTGACGGATCGGTCTTGACAGAATTTGCTGGAAAAGTTTTGGTGCAGGGTGAGCCGGATGGATCTTCCTTCCCGAATGGCGGCTTACGCTCTACGTTTGAAGCACGGGGCTACACTGCCTGGGATGTTACAAGCCCTGCCTATGTGATGGAAACGGATAACGGGGTCACACTCTGCATTCCCACAGTATTTATTTCTTGGACTGGGGAAGCTCTCGATAAAAAAACGCCCCTGCTGCGCTCTATTTCAGCCATGAGTAAGGCTGCGGTGCGCGTCCTTAAGCTGTTGGGACATTCTGACGTTGCGCCCGTTAACTCTAGCTGCGGTGCAGAGCAAGAATACTTTTTGGTAGATTCTCACTTTGCCCACAACCGTCCTGATTTACTGCTGACGGGCAGGACGTTATTTGGAAAGCCTGCTGCCAAAGGTCAACAGTTTGATGACCACTACTTTGGTGCCATTCCTGAGCGCGTTCAGGTCTTTATGCAGGATGTAGAAGAACGCATGTATCGGCTGGGGATTCCAGCAAAAACGCGCCACAATGAGGTGGCTCCAGGTCAGTTTGAGCTAGCGCCATTTTTTGAAGCGGCCAACGTGGCGAGCGATCACCAGCAGCTCATTATGACTATCCTCAAAATGACGGCAAAGAAACATGGCTTTGTCTGTCTGCTCCATGAAAAGCCTTTTGCAGGTATTAATGGCTCTGGAAAACACGTCAACTGGTCAGTGGGTAACGCGACGCAAGGCAACCTGCTCGATCCAGGCGATACGCCCCATGCAAACCTTCAGTTTCTGCTGTTCTGCGGCGCTGTAATTCGCGGTATCCACAAGTATGGGCCACTGATGCGGGCTGTGGTGGCAACTGCCAGCAACGATCATCGTTTGGGTGCCAACGAAGCGCCCCCTGCCATTATCTCGGTTTATTTGGGCAGTCAGCTTGAAAAGGTGTTTGACCAAATCAGTAAAGGTGTGCCAGAAAGCTCTGAACCCGGCGGCATGATGGATTTAGGCGTAGATACATTGCCTGTGTTCTCGAAAGACCCTGGCGATCGCAACCGGACTTCTCCCTTTGCTTTTACGGGCAACCGCTTTGAGTTTCGCGCCGTGGGTTCTAACCAATCGGTGTCGGGTCCCCTTGTGGCAATGAACACCGTCTTGGCAGACTCTTTAACCTGGGTTGCTGACGAACTTGATGGCAAAATGACGTCTGGACTCGACCTCAGCGCAGCCGCCCATGAAGTCCTCAAAGAAATCATGGAGAGACACAGCAATGTCGTATTTGGCGGCAATGGCTACTCAGAAGAATGGCACAAGATGGCGGTTGAAGAGCGTGGGCTAGCGAATCTCCGCACCACCGCCGATGCGCTACCCGTCCTGAAGGCAGACTATATCGAAGAATTGTTCAATCGCGTGGGTGTACTTACCCCCGTAGAGCTTGAAAGTCGCTTTGATGTGTACTCTGAACAGTACGTCTTGGCGATTGATGTAGAGGCCAAGCTAGTGGTGAGCATGGCAAAAACCATCATCTATCCCGCTGCGGTTCGGTATTTGGCTGAACTGTCTAGCGCCATTACCAGCCTAAAGGCCATTGGCATCACCCTAGAACAAGAAACCGCTGAGAAAGTAGCGGGATTGGTTCAGTCGATGATGGACACCGTCAGCAAGCTCAGCGCAGCACTAGAGAAACACGATTTCTCTACCACTGAAGATCACATGCAGTACAGTGCCCAAACAATTCGACCTTTGATGGATAAAGTGCGTGAATATGCGGATGCTCTAGAAAGTGAAGTGGCAGACGATTTCTGGCCTCTGCCGACTTATCAGGAAATGCTGTTTGTGAAGTAAGCTTCTAAGCCTCTAAGCCTCTAAGTCGATAGTTAACAAAAGTGGCGATTTCTCTGTTAGGGGATATCGCCACTTTTTAGGTTTAGCCTGACTCGGGTTCGTCTGAAACTGCGCAGCAATTCTTAATGATTTTAATGAGGTGCTAATAAACCGCTAAGATAGCCGTGTAGAGAGCGGTTAGAGCTATAAAGCTTTATCAACTGCGCGCTAAAGTTTACGAAACAAGGCACCTAATCTGCAAAAATTAGAAATTAGGGAAAGCCCGTCTGGTAAGCCACGATCATCATTACTGAACTTTGTTGGGAGAGGAACTCATGCAGGATGCAGTGACTGCTGTCATTGGGAGTTATGACATTACAGGTCGCTACTTAGACCGAGATGCGATTGATACCCTCAAAGCCTACTTTGGGAGCGGCGCTGCCAGAATTCAGGCTGCATCAATCATTACTGGCAATGCTGCCCAAATTGTCAAGACAGCCGGCTCACGCCTGTTTGATGAAAACCCTGAGCTGATTCGTCCAGGTGGTAATGCCTACACCACCCGTCGCTATGCAGCTTGCTTACGCGACATGGACTACTATCTTCGCTATGCCAGCTATGCGCTGGTGGCTGGCGATATGGACGTACTCAATGAGCGCGTCTTAGAAGGTCTACGAGAAACCTATAACTCTTTGGGTGTGCCCATTGGCCCCACGGTACGCGGCATTCAAATTATGAAGGCTGTTGTGCAAGAGCAGGTCGCAGAAGCAGGGGTTGACGCAGCGGCAGTGGTCGCGCAGCCTTTTGAGCATTTGTGCCGTCAGTTTAGCGAACAAAATATCTAGGGCGTTGATGGGTAGACGATGCATGGGTAGGGGCAGGTTTAACTAAACCTGCATCGGTTCTAACTCATAATTTTGTCAAAACCTGCCCTCCAAACCCGAAGATGATATTTAATCTTCAATCTTTGATTGTTCCAAAAGCCGAGGTCTCCTCGGTTTTTTGGTAAAGATTTAGCCTCATGACTGGAGTAACTATCGAAACAGAGCATACCGCGCAGCAACAGCGGATCCGAGACGATGCGATCGCCTGTCTCAACACTCGTATCGCACGCTATCAGCAAACGCCCATTGAGCTAAAGGCACAGCTACAGCCGCATCTAGAAGTATTGAGTGCGCTTCAGCACAAGCTGTCTGGAACCCTGCTCCAAATTGCGGTTTTTGGCCTAGTAAGCCGTGGTAAATCCGCCGTTCTTAATGCCCTGTTTGGAGAATCGCTCTTTCCCACAGGGCCACTTAATGGCGTAACCCAGTGGCCTCGATCGGTGCGCTGGTCTTTAGCTGGGGCATCCAACCTTCAGCTTGAGCTGATTGATACCCCTGGCCTGGATGAAATTTCGGGTGAAGCTAGGGCGCTGATGGCGCAAGACATTGCCCGCTGTGCGGATTTGATTTTATTTGTGACGGCGGGGCAACCTATGCCCATTGAGTTAGCGGCGTTGGCAGAACTCGCACAACTGAGTAAGGCGATCCTTTGGGTAGTCAATAAAGCTGATTTATATCCAGATCTAAAGGCTGAGAGACTGTATCAGTCTTTGACCGATGGGGCACTTCAGACTGTGTTGTCCCCTCAAGAAATTGTGCTAACCTCCGCAGCCCCCGCCCCCATTCAGGTGCGTCACGAATGGCCGGATGGTCGCACCAGCACCGAGTGGGAAACGCCACCCCCCCACATTGAACCCCTTCGGCAGGCATTACTCGACTTACTGAACCGAGAAGGGCTATACCTGCTATCGCTGAACGTGCTGCTTCAGGTGCAGGCCACCGAGCGCCAGATTGTAGAGGCGATCGCCCAGTACCATGCAAAACCCCTTGAAAAATCACAGTGGCAACTCTGGGCATTCAAAGCCGCTTTGGTAGGTCTTAACCCTTGGGGTGGGCTAGATCTCATCTTGGGTTTTTTGATAGATATTGCCCAAGTGCGGCAGTTGCTACAACTTCAAAACCTGCCCGTTACCCGTCACAACGTGGGCACCCTTTGGAAAACGCTGTGGGTGAGCGCTGGCTATCTAGGGTTAGCGGAGATAAGCACCAGCGGACTCGGCAGTATGCTGAATGGATCGGAGGGTGCGCCAATAGTAGCGGCGGTTACTCAGGGGGCGATCGCCCTCTACAGCGCCTCTCTGGTGGGGAAATCGGCGCAGCGCTATTTGTTAGAGGGTGCAACTTGGGATGCACAAGGCTCTAGTACCGTGATTGAGAAACTTCTGGCGGCACTATCTCCAGAAATGGTGGTATATCGACTCGCGGGGGCAAGGACTGCGCACCCAGAGACCGCCGCAACCCTAGAGCGTCCAGCGCTCATCCAAGAACGCGAGTAGGGCACCAATGGCTTCAGCTAGGGTACTCACCAAGCGGTTCAGCGCCACAGCACTCAGCGCTATGCCCACCGATAACCCTGGCTCGTTTTGAAACAACCTTTCTTGGGTGAGTAAGGTGCTGACCGTCAGCTCAAAGACACCTAACCCCCCAGGGGCACCAGGGGTCACAAAGCCTAGCACCCAACCCACGCTAAAAATGCTGATTAGCGTGGGGACGGTCTGCAATGAAATGGGCGTAAGGGCAACAACCGTCAGCACAAACCCTAACCCGCGCAGCGCAACAAACAGCATTTCCCCTAACAGTGGCCCTAGGGGATAGTGTTTTAGCCATCGCTGGGGAGAGGCTTCAGCCTTATTTTCGTCAGACTTTTTGAGCTGACTAAGCCGATCTAAGATCGGGCCTAAAATTTTGGGGTGCAGCACGAGTAAAATGCCGCCTACTGCCACAATTGCGATGGGCAGCCAAGGACGCGGGATGCAAAATAGCCCTATGATTACGCCGCCTGATGCCATGAGAAGGGTATCAAGCAGAACGCTTAAGGATGCAATTGCGAAGGGTGCGCCCTGATCTTTTGCGGCGATCGCCCGTCCGTACAAATGCAGCACATTGCCTGGTAAATACTTGGCAATGTTGGTTTTGAGGTAGGTCTGTGATGCCCAGGTGCGGCTAATGGGCTGCCCGAGTTCCTGCAAAATCCAGCCCCAGACCCAGCCTGTCCAGATGTGGGCGAAGAGGGTTGTGCCCGTGGCGATCGCCAAGCAAGCCCAGCCTGCTGCTGTAATGCGTACTGTGCGAACCTCTTGCCAATGAGCCGCGAGGGTATGCCCCAGAAAAACAAAAATAGCAATGAGCAGTAGCGGCGACAAAAATGGTTTCCAGCGCTTCCACAGCCGCTGAACCCTAGGCCAAACTTTATGCATGAAAACCCTTACTGCATATCTAATGGCATCAATCCCTTTTCTTTGAGCCATTCAGGGTTGTAGAGCTTTGACTGATATCGTGTGCCGCCATCGCAAAGCACGGTCACAATGGTGTGGCCTGGACCAAGCTGTTTGGCTAAAGCAACCGCTGCACCTACATTGATGCCCACCGAGCCGCCCATAAACAGCCCATCTTTGCGCAGGAGCTGATAAATAACGCGGATGCACTCTTGGTCGTCAATCTGGATGGCATCATCAATGGGTGCCCCTTCTAAGTTGGCGGTCACGCGGCTGTTGCCAATCCCTTCGGTAACGGAGCTGCCTTCCATATGAATTTCGCCCGTTTTGACGTAGCTGTAGAGTCCGCTGCCCATCGGGTCTGCCAGTACGGTCTTGATGTTGGGATTTTTCTCTTTGAGGTATAGCGCCACGCCAGCATAGGTGCCGCCCGTCCCCGTTGAAGATACCCAGGCATCAATTTTGCCGTCGGTTTGCGCCCAAATTTCTGGACCTGTGGTTTTGTAGTGGGCAATGCGGTTCGCTAGGTTATCAAACTGGTTTGCCCAGACGGCGTTTTCAGTTTCGGCTGCCAGTCGGCCTGAAAGTTTGACGTAGTTATTGGGGTCTTTGTAGGGCACCGCAGGCACGGCGCGTACTTCAGCCCCCAGCACCCGCAGAGCATCCATTTTTTCTTGAGACTGCGTATCTGGAATTACGATGAGGCATTTATAGCCCTTGGCGTTGCAGATGTGGGCAAGGCCAATGCCCGTATTGCCAGCCGTGCCTTCTACCACCGTGCCGTCTGGTTTGAGTAAGCCTTTGGCTTCAGCATCCTCAATCATAAACAGTGCCGCCCGATCCTTGACCGAGCCACCAGGGTTGAGGAATTCGGCTTTCCCTAAAATTTCGCAGCCTGTCTGGTCACTAAAGCTATTGAGCCGAATGAGGGGAGTGTTGCCAACGGCATTGACGAATCCCTGCTTAATATCCATAGGTTGTGGGTGGAGTATGTGCTTCGTTCTTTCACCAATCTTACCGAGTCTGATCCCTCTACAGCGGATTTACCCTGTTTTCTCGCCAAAACTACGGGGATAACATTTTTAAGTTTTGGTTTTCTAAATACTGAGAATTATGGCATAATATAAATCGCTAAGTTTTGGCTCAGTAGCTCAGTGGTTAGAGCAGGGGACTCATAAGCCCAAGGTCGGCAGTTCAACTCTGCCTTGAGCCATTTTTAATAAATACTATATAGATGGAACTTTTCAGGCTCCATTTAGTTTTAAGGTGGCTCGGTGCAAAGCTACCGTATCCTATTCTCTTAGCCGCCTAAAACCTTTGTAGCAATTCCAATTACGCCACCTGCCAAGACCAGCCAGATGGTGTTGAGCTGAAAGCGAAAGATGACGATGCTGCCCAGAAGTGCGACGACCATTGTGCGCCAGTCTACAATCGCGGCACGTCCAAGGGTATAGGTGACAACCGCCATTAGCCCTATCGAAGCTGCATTCACGCCGTCTAAAAAGCCGCTCGCCCAAACGGAGGAGCGCAGTTTTGCAACCCAAGGACTAATGACCAGAATTAGAACAAAGGAGGGTAGAAAAATGCCGAGAGTTCCTGCGATCGCCCCCCCATTCCCTGCCAGCAGATACCCCACAAAGGTTGCAGTTGTAAACAACGGGCCAGGGGTGACTTGACCAATGGCAACGGCATCTAGAAGTTGTTGGGAAGTAAGCCAGTGCGATCGCTCTACTAAGTCTTGCTGCAAAAATACCAGCAGCACATAGCCACCGCCGTAAAGCACAGAACCTAGCTTCAGGAAATAGAAAAATACGTTTACCCAAGATACTGCGGCGATCGCCGTAGGTGCTGCCACGCCCAAAAGTGCGCCAGGAAAAGCCAGAAAGGGAAACTTTGCGTCATCCCTGAGTCCATTTTTGAGCAGCGTTACCCCTAGACCTGCCAGCAATAGCAGCATGAGTGCATTTGCGCCTAGAGCAAACGCAAGGATGACGACTAGAGCGGCGATCGCAGTCCATTTATCTTTGATCGCCTTTTGACTCAGCTTCCAGAGTGCCTGTACCACAATGGCAATAATGACGGGTTTGATGCCGTAAAGCAGCCAGTTTACCTGAGGCAGTGCCTGATAGCGAACATAGATAGCAGCTAAGCCCCAAACTATCAGCATTGCAGGCAAAATAAAGCTGGTGCCGGCCAACACCACCCCCCAGAAACCCGCTCGTTCGTAGCCAATATAGATGGCTAGCTGCGTCGAGCTAGGACCTGGAATCAGGCTCGTGATGCCCAATAAATCCAGCAGTTTTTCCCGCGTCATCCAGCCGCGACGCTTCACAATTTCGTCGTCCATCATGGCAACGTGAGCAGCTGGTCCACCAAAGGCAATTAGCCCTAACTTTAGGAAAACTTGCGTAAGATCCGTAAGCCGCTGCTGCCGTTGAGCAGGCGTTAGGTCTGAGTAACGCAGAGCATTCAATTGCATTTGAGGATCGACCATGAATGCAGTTTCCCTATGCACTTGTTATCTAAAGATCATAAATTAAATAAGTTTGAAGGTAGGGGCAGGTTTAGCCAAAGACCAGGGTTATTTCATTCTAAAGAGAGATTTGAGTAACTTAAAACCTTGTCCAGCCCTACGTTGAGCTTGAGCCATATTATCAAAGTCATGGTCACGATATAAATTGAGAGCTAAGTTACGGCCTAATGCAAAAATGTTCGG
>JBGSVR010000244.1:0-6509 GCA_041752855.1 Thermosynechococcaceae cyanobacterium | reverse complement strand
GCTGCACGAACCCTAACCCTAAAAGTTGGCGTTATTGTGGCAATCATCGGTTTTTTATGCGCCTTTGGCCTATCTTTATTCCTAAACCCCTTAAGCTTTTGGCTCTGTGTCGCCGCAGTGCCCGTCATTGTTTTATACCCTGGCGCTAAGCGCGTATTTCCAGTGCCGCAGTTGGTATTGTCGATCGCCTGGGGATTTGCCGTACTCATTAGCTGGAGTGCCGTCACGGGCAGCTTAAGTCAAGGCGCTTGGCTATTGTGGGGTGCAACAGTCTGCTGGACTTTAGGTTTTGACACCATTTATGCCATGCCCGATCGCCCTGATGACAAAAGACTGGGCGTTAATTCCAGCGCTTTATTTTTCGGGCAGCATGTGGTGGTGGCGATCGCCATTTTCTTAGCAAGCACAGTCGCCTTTCTGTTCGCGCTAGGATCTTTGTTGGCGCTGCATTGGGGCTATTGGATTTCGCTTGCCCTTAGCACCTTACTTTGGGGTCGAGAAGTTTGGATCCTCAGGCGATCAGCCCAGCTCCCAGCCAAAATGTATGGCAAGCTCTTCCGAGAGAACGTCTGGATTGGCTTTTTTTTATTGGCTGGAATGGTTCTAGGCTGTCGATTTTGAATCAAAAGCTCAAAGGTTAATTTATATTTCTTCTATTAGACCAGCAAATCTTAATAAAAGCATAAGCCTTGAGAAAATCGCAGAAAAAATCAATAAAATGGAACTAGACAACCACTTTATTGATTTACATATTCCTAAAATATTCATCTCCTATTTTTTTGTTGACATAGAATTACACAGCGAATATCAAAAAAATGAGGTAGGTTTGGCAGCAGTCAAACTATTTTTATAGTGAAAGACTTTATTATAGCCTCTCGTCCTGAAATTAAACTGATTCTTGATTGCTCAAGAACCGAGTTAGAAGCTGAATTGATTGAGCATATCAAAGTGCTGCTAAAAGGTGAGATTGACTGGCAATATGTTATTCGCTACGTGAATGATCACGGAATTACTCAGCTACTATATCAAAGTATTAAACAAATTAATTCAACTGATGTCCCCAGTTCTGTTTTGGCGTATCTACAGCGTTTTTGCCACAATAACTCATTGCGAAATTTTCGCTCAACTCACGAACTTATTCTACTATTAGATCTGCTTTCATTTAACGGCATTTCTGCTATTGCATTTAAAGGGCCAGTTCTCGCTATACTGGCCTATCACAACATTGCACTTAGGCAATTTGGCGATCTAGACATTTTAGTTAGAGAGCATGAGGTTTCACAAGCTCAAGCAATACTTATAAACAATGGCTATCATCTGGGTAATCTAACAAATATTCAAAAAAGAGACTTAGATTTTCATTCTGGCGAAATTTCTTTTGTTAAAGATAATTGTCACACTGTGATTGACCTGCATTGGAAAATGGCACCAAGATTTATTCCGTTCCAAATAGATCTAAGAAGTTGGTGGATGAGACTACAGCCAATAACCTTAAATGGGACTAATACTCTAACATTTAGCCTTGAAGATACGTTGCTGCACCTTTGTGTTCATGCTTCAAGTCACCTTTGGGTTAGATTAGAATGGCTTTGCGATATTGCTGAATTGATTCGCACCCATCACTCACAGATCGATTGGGCAAAGGTTCTAAAACAATCTCATAAAGTAGGCTGCGAGCGTATTTTATTATTGAACTGTCTTTTAATTCATAACTTATTAGGATCACAATTACCAGATATAATTTCTGATAGAATGTCGCTTGATCCGACACTCAATTTCCTCTTTAAAGATATTCAGTCTTTTATTTTCCCTCAGCCTAATGATGCCGAGCCTTTTGGTCGTAAAGAAGGATTACTTGTTTTTATAAAAATGCGAGAGCATCCTTGGCACCAGTTCATTCACCTTTGTTACGTTATGAGTCGATCTGGGTGGGCAACCCCCAGCATTAAAGATAAAGAACTATTTAAACTTCCTCAAACTTTATCATTTCTGTATTGGTTTATTCGTCCTTTTCGTCTATTTCGAAAATACAAAATGACGCTAAAACAGCTCTATTTCCAGTAAGGTTAAAATATTTTTTCAATTTCTTCAGGAATATAAAATTAACTCAACTCGCTATGTTTTAGAAGCTACTAAAAATATAGCGAGTTAAATTTTTGTGCTGAAAGTAGAGCTTTTTCTAGGTTTTTTGTACCCAAACAGACACCGAACCCGCATCACATCTAAACTCTGCCCAACCTTTTTCGTTTGTTGTAATGGGTTCGTCAATGTGACCCGTAACGTCAACATAAATGGCGTTAGGCTGCCCCACTTCCATCGACTTGGTGCCTGCATCTCCATTACTCAAAACCACCGCCATTCCACCAGGATGGTCTTCATCGCCTAGGCGAGTCCAGCCAATAGTGTTGGGGTGGTCGAAATAGTTGTACTGATCTCCGTAGGCATAGGTTTGACGTACAAACAGCATCTGGTCGAGAATTTCTCGGTGGCTGTCTAACCAGATCTCATGTTCGTTGCCATCCTTTCCCGTATCCTTATAGTGTGCGCCATAGTAATCCCCGTAGAAAATGCAGGGGTATCCTTCGCTTCTCAACAAAATAAGTGCATAGGCAAGGGGCTTAAACCAAGATTCAACAATTGACTCTAACGACTGGAGCGGTTGAGAATCGTGATTTTCAACCAGCGTCACCGCCAACGCTGGCTGATGCTGAACCAGCGTATCGTCAAAAATTGTGCGCATATCGTAGCCATTCCCCGATGTGCTGGCGACGTGAAAGTTGTAGTGAAGCGGCGCGTCAAAGAGCGTAACCCTGCCGTTTGTCGTTTCTACAAAATTGTGAAGCGCCTCCACTTCATAAGACCAGTATTCACCAACGGCAAACAAATCGCGTTGAGCATGGTGGCTCACGTGATCCATCCACTCTCTAAAAAATTCAGCAGAGACATGCTTCACTGCGTCAAACCGGAAGCCATCTACGCCCGTCGTATCGACGTACCACTCTCCCCAATATTTCAGTTCTCCCACGACCTCTGGGTGATCCATGTCTAAATCGCAACCCATAAGATAGTCGAAATTGCCTTTTTCAAGATCTACATTGCGGTCAAAGTCTTTACCTTGGAGCAGATAAACCGCATTCTCGTCGTCGTTATAGGCATTGTAGTCAATGGCATCAAAGTGCCACCAGTGCCATTTCATGCTGGAATATTTGTCACCTCGACCCGGAAACGTAAAGTGAGTCCAGGCTTTAATCGTTTGATACTCCCCAATGGGTGCAGTACGATTTTCAGGATGAAAAGGCGTGGCTTGACACTCCTCTTCTTCATCCGCACCGAGTTTATGGTTAAAGACGGCATCGGCATAAATGCGAATCCCTACGGCTTGGGCGGCTTTAATCGCCTTTAAGTATTCATCCTTGGTGCCATACTTGGTGCGGACGGAGCCTTTTTGATCAAACTCGCCAAGATCAAAGAGATCATAAACGCCGTAGCCGACATCCATGCCGCCGCCCGTACCCTTGTAGGCAGGCGGAAGCCAAAGAGAGGTTACGCCTACTTTTGCTAAATCCTCAGCAGATTCGGCAAGCTGGTTCCAGAGTTGACCATCATCTGGGTTGTACCAGTGAAAATACTGCATCATCACACCATTGGCTGCTGACACGATCTTGACCTCTCGCAAAAGTAGGGTAAATGCTTATCTCTTATTGACTACCTTAAAGCAGAACGTTAGGCAAGCCATCCATCCATGTCTTTATCTCAGGTTCTATCCATAGGTAGATGACAATTTAGGTATCCTTGGCAAATTTGACGCTAAGTCAGAGCATCTGCACAAGCAATTTTGGCTAAAAGCTTTGGTCTAGAACCCATTCAGCTTTACCTAAGCCTGCTTCTGTTTCGGTTCAGTTACCGCTGATTGAGAAACTCGATGATACCCTGGGCGATCGCCGCCGCCATCTGTCGCTGAAAATTAGGATCTCTCAATTTAGGTGCATCCTGTGCGCCCGTCACAAAACCTGTTTCGATTAGAGTTGCAGGCATTGTGGTGTTGCGAACAACATAAAATCTTGCCGAACGCACCCCACGATTAGGAATATTCACGCTGCGCGTAATGCTATTGAGAATAATCCGAGAGAGTTCAGCCCCCGACGCAGACCCAGGCGCATAGTATGCTTCTGCTCCATTAATGTCTGGTCTACTGAGGCTAATGGCGTTGGCATGAATACTCACAAAAACATCGGCACGCACCTGTTTTGATAGCGCCACACGAGGGGGTAAATCCACTTCCCGGGACTCGTCCGATCGTGTGAGATACACCTGTAACCCCTGCTGCTGTAGCAGCCTCATCACTTCCATGCTGATGGGCAAAACAATATCTGTTTCTCTTAGCCCTCCAATACCTACGGCTCCAGGATCAGTACCGCCGTGCCCGGGGTCAATCACCACCACTCGTCGTCCATTGAGGCGAGGCAATGTAGGCTGCGGGAAACTATTAGCGGTATTGGGTATTGCATTGGGCTGAAAAATCGTGGTAATGGGACTGCTGCTGCTGCCGCCGCCACGATTTAAGCTCAACACGATCCCCTGAGATCCAGAGCGGTTGATAGTGCCGATGCGAATGCCAGGGGCAGGCGTGATTAAGATGCTTGCGTTTTGTCCCTCTTGACGCAGTGCAATATCTGTAATGGCGCTGCCAAATCCGGTCTGTGGACTGCGAATATTGGTAGACCACTGGGCACCGCGTAGCGTAATGCGGTAGCGTGAGCCTTCCCATCCCATCGTGTAAGAAACGAGGCGATCTGCCTGAATTAAAAGCTGGCTACCGCCCAAGGAAATATTTCGCAGCGTTGCAAGATCTTGGCTACCCCCAGAAAACGGAGTGGATGGCCTAACCGAATTGGCTGAAGGAGCAGCAGCAGATGATGTCGCCGCGCGCCCCAGCGATAAACTGATGGTTTCGGTGGGGCGATTACCCGTTGCAGACCCTCCCCTCTGAGGGAGGAGTACAACACCACCAAATCTGCTGGCGCTGGCAAGCCAGTCTGGGCTGTTTCGGTCTACTTTCAGCGTTACGCGCGTTACGAGGGGCTGGGCAGACCTTTGGCGCACCGAAACGCTCTGAACGCCGTGGTAGTTCATGCGGTATTCATTCTGAGTCAGGGGCGCAGTTGCCAATAACCCGTTCAAGTCTACCAATATTTCTCGACGGTTGCGGCTGCGCGTGACCTGTGCGCCTAAAACAGCCTGCCGAGTTTTGAGAAATAAACCGTCTGTGGTGACTAGCACGTCCTCTAAAGTGCTGGTACCACCCGTTGACTGGGCTACGACGGCGGAGCCGGAAGGCAGTGGCGCGGGTGGCTGCGGAGCGTCGGGAAGATTGTTGTCGTTGGCGGGGGCCGCAATTAGCGTAGAGGCACCACCTGGGCTAGGACTAACGTTGTCTGGGACGTTTTGGGCTAACTGGGGCGTGGGTAGATCAATTGACCATGAGGCATCGGCATTGCCATTCACCTTTACCTGCTGCGGATCGACCGTGTAGCCCGGAGATAGCTCCACTACAATCCGAGCCGTCTGGGCATCAAACTGACCAATCCGAATGGAGCGAACCGCTGCGCTGTACGACTGGTTTAGGGTAGGACGATCAAGCTTAACGCCAGGTAAATCCACCACAAGCCTAACAGGGTTTGGCAAAAGCTGAACCCGAGGCTGAATGACTTCATCCGTCAAAAACTCTAGCCGATTTGCAGCGGCGTCAAAGCGCCAAGACTGCAATCGTGCGGCAGTTGCGGCATTGGAAAAGAGGCCAAGACTGACAATGCTACCGGCAACTCCACCCAGAAGGGCGATCGCCGCCCGAGATGCCAGCCGTTCTTGATTAAGCCTAAGACATTGCCCCATCCGCCAATCTCCGTCTTCCAACAAATCTCTCGAAGTCGTTTCAAGCAGTCGGCACTGTTGAGCCGGCTATCAGCCCCAACATCATAGTGCGGCTCGACTCAGATCGCCACGCTTCAAATTCTTTGCCTGACCATGACTCTGACCATGCTCTCTGTAAGAGACGCTATGGGGTGCTACTATCGTTCCCCATCTCCGGCTGAATTTACTAAAATACGCGATGGTTAAGGCTAGGCATTTGACGGCGAACCTGCGCTAGACGGCGTGGCTCAATGGTGGCGATCGCCATTCCAGGCTCTGTCCCAGCATCGGCTAGCACCACGCCCCAAGGGTCTACAATCATGGCGTGACCGTGGGACTGTCTGCGAGCGTTATGCTGTCCGGTCTGGGCGGGGGCGATGACGTAGCTAGTATTTTCAATGGCGCGTGCCTGAAGCAATACCTGCCAGTGGTCTTTCCCTGTAAAGGCGGTAAAGGCCGCTGGCACAAACAGCACATTGGCTCCCGCTTGCGTTAGAGCGCGGTATAGCTCTGGAAACCGCACGTCGTAGCAGACCGAAAGCCCCAAGTTGCCATACTGCTCTGAGGCATAGACCGGAGCCTGTTTTTCCCCCGCCACA
>JBGSVR010000243.1:0-4042 GCA_041752855.1 Thermosynechococcaceae cyanobacterium | reverse complement strand
GTGCAGCTCCGGCTCCCCTTGCTCCAGCGTTGCCCAAGCCCCATCAAAGTCAGCGAGTGTCACAGTTAGGGTATCGGACACTGCAATGGTCTGAGCAGCTTCATCCCAGATATTGATGGTCTTCTCACTCTCCCAATTGCGCGGGTACTGGTCAGGTGACATTCGGATTCGCTGAGGTTTGAGCGATTCAGCCCGTAAAGCCCTAAACCCGCTCCCTGGCAGATGGTCAGCGGTCGGGTCGCCACAAGTGCCGAAGTATGGGCAGCTCTGACAGATGGGATTTGCCGTCGCTGTCTCGGTCGCCCACGTCAGCCCCTTCTGTTGGGCAGTGGCAAACTCATTCGCCTTATGACAGTTCCCTGGTAGCCGCTCAATATTCACACCATGCTCAGCTTTAGGGTTGACGATGTAGTCTTTGCCGAGCGCCGTCTGTCTGGTTTTGTCGATCGCCATCCCGTTATGTCGGTTGGGCACGTCGGCAAAGTTAGCCTCAACGGATGCGGTTTTTGGATTGCGATGGTCAGACCCTAAATAGATTAGGGTTGGCTCAATGGTCTGCCCGTCTAGCTCAAACGCAAAGTCTTCAGGGCGTAGCTGTCCGGCTCGTTGGGTTTTGCCTGAGCCAGTCAGAGAGGTGTCGAGGATGTGGAAGCCAAGGGTGATCGCCTCCTGATACAGTACCGATTCAGTACCTGGTTCGTACCAAACTTTATAGGCCGTACCTGTTTTTCGATGCTCAGGGATGCGCCCTGGTGTATAGGTGCCTAAGTCTTGAAGACTAGCGGTGTTCTCTACCTTGATCCGTGTGCGGGTCTTTTTGCGCTTTTTGCCAGAGCCAAAGTAGCGAAAGACTTTGCTCAAAAAGTCCTCGTCGGCATGGGCTTCAGCCTGTGCGTCGTCATTCTTGAACTGTTCTTCTAGCCACTCTAAGTAATCTTTATCGCCTGGTTCAGAGCGTACCTGTTCTGGGAACTTAAACCCATACTGTCTTGCAAAGTGAAACAGCGTCCCGATTCCAATCCCTTCAGAGCGTCTAAAGCTTTTGAACTTTTGGGCAATATTCCAACTTGAGCCAGCAATCGACGGACTCCAACGCTGGGCGATCGCCTCAGCTCCATCACCATAATGCGAGTGCAAGGCCATCAGCACCTGACGGCATTCGTCATAATTGCCGCTGCCCTGCTGCCGTGGTGGGATATGGCTCAACGCCTGGTCAACGAGTGCATCAAAATCCCAGCCTTCCTGCTCGGCGGTTGCTTTGAGTTGGGCGCGTCGTGCGATCGCCTGCTCTAGTCTGCGCTCATGTTCAGCACGGGCTTCGACGGCGGCGGCTTTGGCTTGCTCAATCCATTCGGTTGGTAGGACAGCGCTTGGATTGATGAGCGGAAACTCGGCGCGGGTATTGCCATAGAAAACTCGGCTTGCATCTTTACAGGCGGGGTCATGGGGGAGATGTGCCATGAGATAGCGAACCAGGGCTTCGATGGTGTCGCTGCCTTGGACTAGCTCTGGTAGCAGAAAGACCAGTCTGAATTTGTGCCAGTCCGGTTTGTGTGATGCGCTTGTGTAGATCAGCGCGGCGTGTTGGCTGATAAAAGGGTGGGCGATCGCCTCCTCAATGCTGAGCTGATGGTCATAGACTTTGCCCTGCTTGCGTCCATCGGGCTTGTCGATGGGTGCCCCGTGAATATCGACGGATTGGCGACCGATACGGATGGGTCGCCCTTGGTCATCTAAAGGATTGCCGTCTGCATCGGTCAACCCTTTGGAATTGTCGATATCGAGTAAGACATACTGAGAGCCTGTGACATTGGCTTTAGAGCGCCATTTACCGTTTAAGAGTCCAGCACAAAGCGCATGGCCTGAGCGGACGTGGTGAATCAAGTCTGCGATCGTTCCTTGCTGGTCTTTGAATTTGCCAGCGAGTAGTTTGAAATCCCAATCTTTATCGTGGCCTGCGCTGTTGACCGCAAAGCTAAAGCAAGTGGGCGTAGCGTTAATGGAGATCATGGGCGATCTCCAAGTCATGTGAATTCATGATTGATTAAGTCCCTATCGTTTTGTGTTGCGAGATAGGGAGCCTGTGATCAAAAAAGCCATGAGGCATCTTGACCCGTGTGATGTCTATCGTTTAAGATAAACACACGGCTCCCTTGGAGACCTAAAACCTCATGCCCTTTCCAAAAGCATTAAGTTCAAGCCACCTGCATTATTTAGACTGTTTGTGTGATTAAAGCCCTACTGACTCGAACCAGTGGGGTTTTTTCACGTTTAAAGGGTTTTTAGATAAAATTCACCTCATTTCGATACAGAAAGCTTTTTTTGCGACGTTCTGGATTTAACCTGAAACGCTACTTATCGGGTAGAACGTCATCAAAAACCTTTGATCTAGTTAAAGCCGCGATCGCCTTAAAAGTCAATTACTTAACTTAGACAGGTATTCTGAAAGCCATACCTGATATAGCTTTTGCTCGTAGTAGATTTTTTGTCTGATAACAAGAACATTAGATTTCATCTTAGTCAAAAGGAAACTTGAAACTAACTCCCTTGTTCCAAGAATGCTTTTTCGATGATCTCTTGCAGCAGAAATCGCGCTTGGTCTTCTGGAGATCTATACGATTTTCTTGCCAGAGCCTCTAACTTATTTCTCAGATCGTCTGGTAGAACTGCAATTGAGATACCAATTGAGAGATAAGTTGCAATCGCTCTTTGCACTAGATCGCTCTGAGAACATGAATTCTCAGATAGATAAGTTTCCACCAATCTATAAAGCTCTGGGGAGATGTAGCCAGAGACTCTTGGATTTCTTGTCCCCACTTCTATGTTTTCCAATAAAAACCTCTTTAGAATGTACTGCTTAGCCTAAGATTAATCTATTAGTGGGTGCAATGTCACCTTAAAGTAGTATACTCATGCTATAACTATCTAAACGGTCTCCCCAGACTCCATCACCCAGTCCACCGCAAAGCGGTCGCCAAGCGAAAGCCAGCGATTTTGTAACGAAAGATTAAGTTTCTGACTGCACGTTTGGAGATTAAATTTTCCTTAAGCTGCTCAATACGGTATCAAAAATCACAGAATTAAGGAGCGATTGATATGGAGAAATAACAAATAATTCTTGAACTTGACAGAATGGTATAGTCGCGCTAAAAAAAAACTACATTAATTTTTTCATGAATTATCTTTAGTTTTTCGGCTTAAAACCCTTGTTATTTATGGGTTTTAAGAAAAAAGCGCTATCTAGTCAAGGGCTTTTTGATATTAGCTTTAACGACAATCTGTATTAACTTGACCATTCACGCATACACATATTTTTGGCACAAAAGGCTCGCCTTGACCGAAAAACCGTTATCGTCTAACCTGCTGATTAGCTGTCTTAAGTAACGAATTTCTCGATTTTCCGTTGTTAGAGGTTAATTCTCTCGTTTTGCTAAACTTCCCGTAAAACTCAAAACCCGCCCCATCGCTGAACGCACCGTGACAAGTCTTTCCAGCATTAGGGCGGGTGGTTCCCTTTTGACAGGAGTTATTTTCATGGTACCCCGATCTCTTTTCGATCTAACAGAGCAAACCCTCATTAAACGATCGCAAAAGGCGACCCCTTTGTTGTCCGTGGGCATCACAGACTATTTGGGTTCATTAGAAAATAGCCTGCGAATCTTCCTTGAGAAAAAAGGTCATCAAATTGATCTGTCTTTTGGTCAACCTCCACGCGGTCAAGCACTAGACCCTATCAAGCAACTGCTTCTGTTTGATGTGGTTAATCGCCACCGAACCTACCGTTCGACTGAATTTAGGTTCAGTTTTGCACAGGTGTGTGATCTGGAAAAGGTCGCATTAGAAATTAAAAACACTTATCAAGCATTGGGCTACCAATGCCAACTTGTAAGCAAAATGTAACTCGTTACGTCATGTAAACCCTTCTGCTGAGAGGTTTTATGTTTCTTCGTTTAAACCGTGGTCGGCCTCCGCCGATCAGTTGGTGAAGACCCGAATCTCCCTATGTGTGTTTCCTCAAAACCGAATATCCCCGCGTGATTCC
>JBGSVR010000242.1:0-5697 GCA_041752855.1 Thermosynechococcaceae cyanobacterium | reverse complement strand
GGTAAGTATTCTGGTCATCTGGCTTCTGTAATCAATCGCCAGATGATTCTGCGTTAAGGGGGGTTGAAGACAATCAAACCATTGAGCCTTAACGATGCGTTATTTTGCAAAAAGTACGGCGATCGCCCTCGCGCTTCTCGTAGGCATTGAACTAGGTAATACCTACAGTGTGCAATTAGCCAATAATCTACCCAGTCAGGAAGTATTTGACCAATACTTTGGGGTCTTGAGTCCTTTAGCCATGCGCTTTTACCTGTATCAATATCAGCATGTCAAGGTAGACTCAATTTCGTAGTGTGTCCGAAAGCGTGTCCAAAGCTTATTCCCATAAAATCGGTGTTTTCGCGGTGTTGATTTAATCCAATCTCACACAGTATAGAGATAGGCTTAAATATTCAACATTTGGACAGGAGTTAAACACAGTGGGAAATCATATGATTTCAGAAATTCTTGCAACGGTCTCTCACAATCTTTGCGTGGGCGCGACATTGCTCGAATGTGTAGAGTCTGAGTCTCAGCAGCTCCCAAGCGACGTGCGTAGAAAACTAGCCCTCGTGCATGTCGGTTTAGCGATGGCTCTAGACGCACTCCAAAGCACCGAACTGCAAACTTGCGCCGATTGCGAAGATTAAGCAGGCTGATTGGCTATCTATCGAAACATAATGCTGACGGAGCTGTCGTCATGAACCCGCCAGATAGTTTCCCCTAAAATGTCAGCAACCGACAACACCGTTAACTGCGGAAACCGCTTGTCTACAGGCACTGGAATCGTATTGGTGACAATCACTTCTTCAAACACGCCGCTAGAAAGACGCTCAACCGCAGGCGGAGAAAACACAGCATGGGTTGCGCAGGCATAAACCTTCGTAGCACCCTGCTTGCGTAGCAGTCGCGCTGCTTCCGAGATTGTGCCCGCCGTATCAATCATGTCATCAACTAGCACAGCGGTCTTGCCCGCAACGTCGCCCACAACGTTCATCACTTCAGATACGTTATGAGCCTGACGGCGCTTATCAATAATGGCAAGAGGGGCTTCATTGAGCTTTTTCGCAAAGGCTCTGGCTCTGGCAACGCCGCCAACATCGGGTGAAACGACCACTAAATCTGGCAGATTTTTTTGTTTGAGATATTTCAGAATGCTCGGCGAACCATAAACGTGATCGACTGGAATATCAAAATAGCCTTGAATTTGTGCCGAGTGTAAATCCATCGCCAGAATTCTGCTGGCTCCGGCTTGGGTAATGAGGTTGGCTGCTAGCTTTGCCGTAATCGACTCACGACCTGCTGTTTTGCGATCTGCTCGCGCATAGCCGTAGTAGGGAATAACCGCCGTAATCTGCCGAGCTGAAGCGCGCCGACAGGCATCAATCATAATCAGCAGTTCCATCAGATGGTCGTTGACCGGCTGACAGGTCGGCTGAATCAGATAAACATCACAGCCCCGAATCGATTCTTGAATCTGAATGTAAAGTTCGCCATCGGCAAAGCTTTTACGAACCATTGGGCCAAGGTCTACCCCTAAGTATCGAGAAACCTCTTCAGAAAGCTCTAGGTTGGCAGACCCTGAGAAAATCTTGAGTCGATTGTTATCTGAGAAAACAGGTAGAGAAGACGGTATGGGCAACGTCGCAGAACGGATCACGGCAGATTCCCGATGCACTTTCCCCGCAATCTTAGCATCCTCAATCTAGGGTTGAACGATTTTTCTGAGATTTTTCAGGCAACTAGGGCTGCTTACCCCCCGGACGGCGGCGCTGTAAAAATTCTGGAATATCAAGCTTTTTGCCCCCTTCAGAGGTTGCAGGCGCGGCTTTAGTCGATTTTGCAGCGTCAGGCGTGGGCTGCGCGGCTGTACGACTAGGGGTGGGAATTGTCACCGAAGGCTGACCCGAAAATCCTGTAGCAATCACGGTAATCTGAATCTCGCCCTGACGTTTTTCGTCAATGACCGCGCCAAAGATGATGTTGGCGTTTGGGTCAACCACTTCGTAAATGGTATCGGCGGCTGTGCTGACCTCATGGAGCGTCAGGTCACTGCCCCCCGTAATGTTGAAAACAACGCCTTTTGCCCCTCGGATAGAAGACTCTAGTAGGGGAGAGTCAATGGCTGCGATCGCCGCTTCTTTTGCCCGAGACTTGCCCGATGCAATGCCCACACCCATGAGCGCCGAGCCAGCATCTGCCATGACGGCTCTCACATCGGCGAAATCGACATTGACAAGACCTGGAATGTTAATAATGTCTGAAATCCCCTGAACACCCTGCCGCAGAATATCGTCCGCTACACGGAACGCCTCTTGGACAGGCGTTTGTTCGGGAATCACTGACAAGATTTTATCGTTGGGGATCACGATGAGGGTATCGACACAGCTTTGAAGTGCCGCCATGCCCTCTTCTGCCTGATGGCTACGACGACGACCCTCAAAGGTAAACGGTCGCGTAATAACGCCCACGGTAAGGGCACCCATCTCTTTTGCGATCGCCGCTACGATAGGTGCAGCACCTGTGCCTGTGCCGCCACCCATGCCGCAGGTAATGAAAACTAAATCTGCACCCGCTAACGCTGCCGCAATCTCATCTCGAGATTCTTCTGCCGCCTTTTGCCCAATGGCAGGATTCCCGCCTGCGCCTAAACCGCGCGTTAACTTTTGCCCAACCTGAAGCTGCTTCGTGGCTTCTGACTGATTGAGGGCTTGAGAATCTGTATTAATAGACCAAAATTCAACGCCTGCCACATTACTGGCGATCATCCGGTTGACTGCGTTACCGCCGCCGCCACCCACACCAATGACCTTAATGTTGGCGGCTCCTTGCGCCACAATTTCCTCAAGCTTTTTTTCCCGAGCAGGCACGCCGCCAACATAGCGCTCTGGCGTGGCACGGTTCTCAAAATTACCGCCGCTGCTGCCTCCGCCGCTACTTTCCGCACGATTAGGGCTTGGTGAACTGCCGGGTAGACCCGGAAAGTTTTCCGCAGCGGAACTACGAGGACCAAAAAGGTTCTCAAGGTGATTTAAGGAATTCTGATCTTCTGGCGTCATTGGGTAGCGTACAAACTCTAAACCGGGAGGATTCGGTAACTCAACTATAGGGTAAGTTTATCGGAAAACCAATCAAATAAAGCATCAGCTGGCTACAAAAAGATATGCTTCCTATTCTAGAAGGCCACTGTATTGCTGGATACATCATTTTGTCAAAGATTATGGGGTTTCCTGAAGCTTAGGGGGTGGGGGGACTGTATTCAGCTCAACCACCGGATTTTTAGGATTTTCAAGATTAATAAACTTAATGTTTTTGGCATCTACCGTTTGAGGTAATGCGCGCATCCGATCTAAAGCCTTAAGCTGCTCTGAAAAGTTAGCGCTGAAGGGGCCAAACTGAACCACCCCTAAGTCCGTTTTAAGATTTAAATTATTGTTTTTTTGCCAATCTACCTGCTGAATTTTGACAGGGCTGCTGCGAAGCGGTAAGTACAGCGCCTGCCATTCATTTTGAATACTCGAATCTAGGGCAACGAGTGTAGGGGTGGGCTGTCCCGCAACATTTTTGAATGAGAGGGCTTTGACACGTTGAGCATCTAAGGGCTTGAGATATCCACTCAAAACAAGGTCAGGTGCTTTAAGGGTTTGACCTAGCTTGGGATAGCTTGCGTAGGGGAGCGCAATGCCTCGGTCGTCGATGAGCCACTGATCGGCGGGACCGATGGTGATGGGTTGAGCAGAGGCTGAACTTTGAGAGACAAGAAGGCAGTTAGGGCAGGTGGTCAGGGCAACGGGTGGGCGTTCCTGAATTCTGACAATGATGCGGGGGGGGAAGAGCTGCCGATAAACCAACACCTGATCTGCATGGGTGTTTTGCTCCAGCATTGTCTTGATGTCAGCAGGTCTTACTCTTAATAAAGACGTTGGGAACGTCAGCGGCAAGAAGGTTTCAAGGGTCTGCGTCGATAGTTGACTGTTACCAGAAATTTCAACTTGGCTGGCTTTTTTGATTTGCCATCCAGGTTTGTTAAATAACCAGCCTAGACCTAGGGTAAGGCTCAAAATGGCTGCTGTTCGCCAAGTCTTCTTTAGAAACTGATTGCGCCGCTGTCGTTTGAGCTGTCTACGGCGATCGAGCATTGAAACGACTCGGGTATCAGAGTATGTGCCTGCATCTGCGTCTGCCATGCCGTCTGACCTTCAAGAATTCTCTGAACAGCGTTTTCGCACTTTAGTGTACTTTACGCCGATAGGTCTGTCTGTGGGCAACCTGTCTCTAGGCCATAATTTGCCCAACGGCAGTTAGCGCAGAGTAGCTCACGCCTGCGGTACCTTCGCCGGGATGAGTAGAATCTCCCACTAGCCAAAGGTTTTGAATCGGGGTTCGGTTAGCAAATCCAAAAGGCCCGAATGTGTTGATGCGCTGCCCAATGCCGCCGACAATACCCAAACTGCGGCCTGTAAATCGCTCAAAGGTTCTGGGCGTAGCAGCTTCTTGATGCAGAATGGTGTGTGGGTTCAAGTCAAAGTATTGCGATAGTCGGGCAATCGCCGTTTCTGCATAAGTTTTTTTAAGCTGTTCGTAATCTTCAGTACGGCTCCACAGGTTGGGGTCAGTAAATGAAGAAGCAATGATGGTGGCTTTACCTTCGGGTGCGCGACCGTCTTGGGGCTGGCTGACTGAAACAAACAGGGAATTATTTTCGCCAATAGGGCCGTCGTAATCGTACAAAAACTGAAGGTGAGGCGGACAATCAGGCGGAACTGCCGCTACATCTACCCCTAGATAAATCACAAAGGCACCGGAAGACTGAGGTAGCTTCTCAACGCGATGTTGATAGCCTGTTGGCGCATGGTCGCCTAATAGATCCACGAGATTTTGAACCGTCACGTTGGCAATCACATGGTCAGCGGCTTCAAAGGTTAATTCCCCAGTTTTGAGATTTTCAAGCGTAACGCCTGTGGTTTTGCCATTTTTGACGTGAATGGCTTTAGCACGGTGACGCATCCGTAGACTGCCACTGTCTCGTTTGAGGGCTGTTACTAGGCGATCGCTCAGCACCTGCATACTGCCTTTAAGGTGAAATAGCCCTTGAGGGCTTTGGGAAACTCCTAGGGCAGTCGCGGCGTAAAGCAGCGCCGTTTCGTCTGCACCAACCTGAGAGTAAAGCTTGAGCTGGAGATCGAGGAAGGTTTTAAGACGGCGATCGCCCGCTAACCCATAGGCTCGTAGTGCATCCCCCACCGTCGAAAAGATGTGAGGCACCGTAATCAGGGTGCGAGGTCGCAGCGCCTTCGTGGTTTGCCAGACATCCCCAATACTGCGGGGCACAATCACAGGGTCGCGGGACTGAAATGCCCAGCTTGCCTCAAAGAGATGGTTGAGAAACTGCCAGAATGACTCACTGCCAGGAAACTGGATCTGCCGCTCCTGCTGCCAGCGTTTAGGATCGCGCCAGACGCGGATGGGTTGGGTTTCCCCTGGTAGTAGCACCGCACAGGCAGGGTCACAGAAAGTCGCTTCCGGCGGATCAATGTCTAACGCTTCAAAAATGCGGTGATGGATGCCGCCAGACTCTAGCCCTGCCACCTGAGTTGCCCCCACATCAAAGGTAAAGCCTCGGCGCTTAAAGGTTGAGGCGCAGCCGCCAGGTACCCAAGCCTGATCTGCAATAAGGACGGAGTAGCCTTGACGTGCCAAGAGCGCCGCCGCCGT
>JBGSVR010000241.1:0-4181 GCA_041752855.1 Thermosynechococcaceae cyanobacterium | reverse complement strand
GGTTGACGGTGGGTCGCCTTAAAAAACCAAGGCGTATTGCCAAACATCAAATCGCCCACAAGCCAAGGATCGAGCAATACCCGCGCCCCAGCCATCTCAATGAGCCAAGAGTTGCTATCAAACCACGTCAGATTCATGCTTGTGCCATCGCGCTATGCTTATATTGTGGCACCAATGCCTTTGAATCGACGAGTGCCCTTGCCTTGGCGAGAGAGATAGGCTTACCAAGGCATCACATTTAAAGGTTCATGGGAGGGAAGCATAAATATAGAAATATCAACTAGAAATCTGTCTTTTAGAGGTCTGGCCTATAGTTGAAAGTAAGTATTTTAGCTCAGCTAGACAAGCATCATTGTTTGATATAAAGCTCTGTGTATCTTAGGGATTATCTAGCATGAAAATCCTGCTAGTTGAAGAAAATGAACGCCGTAGACTGTCAACCCTCCAGACGGTACTGACTTGGGAAAAGCTAAAGATTGATCTTGATACCTGCGAGGTAATTTACGATAAAGCGCCCATACGCCTCACACCCAAAGAATATGGTTTGCTAGCGCTGTTTTTAAGGAATCCGCGCAGAATTTTCAGCCGAAGTGCTCTCCTGGAAAATGTGTGGAAGGCTGGTGAGTGTCCAGGGGAGCGGGCTGTCACCACCCAAATTAAGGGGTTACGCCAAAAGCTAAAGGCTGCTGGCATTACAGCCGATTGTTTAGAAACGGTCTATGGACTGGGCTATCGTCTCAACTCAGAACCCGCCAACGTCTTAGAACAAAGCGAAGAAATCCATCGTCCCTCCCCTCAGCAACAGGCGCAGGAAGAGGTTGAGGCTGCCATTGAAAATATTTGGCAAAAACTTAAGCAAACCTTCAGCAAAACGTTTGCACTGTTTGACCAGATTTGTATGCAGGCGATAGCTTCGCACCAAGAGTCCGCTGCGCACCCAGAGTCCTCATTGCACCAAGCGTCTGGCGCAATGACCTTAGACCCTGAACTGCTGCAAACTGCAACGCTAGAAGCCCATCGGTTAGCCGGAAACCTAGGGACTTTTGGGTTGCCAGAAGGCTCCGAACTGGCGCGGAATATTGAGCAGCTATTGCGAGCCAATACTTTGCTCGATCAGCGTGAAGCGCAGCAGCTTTGTGATTGGGTAGCAGCACTCAAACAGGTTGTAACGCTGCAGAGAAACGGTCAAAAATTCCAAGCCGATCAGTCCCAGCCGCAGGTGTATCAACCCTCACCTTCAACCGCGACGATTCAGTCCAAAGATTACGCCATTTCTTTAGCCCATTGAGCGCTTAAAACAAAACAATGAGCCAAAAAGAACAGCAGCTCAAACTAGAACTCGAGTCTCTGCGATCGGAAGTGGCTTGGCTTAAGAACATGGCGCAGATTGAGCTAGCGGAGCGCAGACGCACTGAAAAAAATCTGCGAGAACTGAGTGATGCCTTGAGTAATGCAGTGGAGGGCATCTCACGTCTAGATGCTCAAGGGCGCTACATTTCTGTCAACGAAGCCTATGCCCAGATGGTGGGATATCAACCCAAGGAAATGATAGGGATGGACTGGAGTACAACCGTTCATCCCGAAGATCTACCAAAATTGACAGCGGCTTACCGAGTCATGATCAGCAGTGGCAAGGTTGAGGTTGAGGCGCGAGGCGTTCGTAAAGACGGCTCTATTTTTTATAAGCAGTTGGTCATGGTTTCTGCCTATAACGATCAAAAGCAGTTGACTGGGCATCATTGCTTTATGAAAGATATTAGCGACCGCAAACAGGCAGAAGCAGATCTACAGCAGCTCAATCAAGAATTAGAGTCTAGGGTTCAATCTCGCACTGCCGAATTAACCCAGGTTAATCAAGATCTGCAACAAGAGCTAATGTACCGTCAACAGGCAAAAGAGGCGCTACAGCGTCAGGTTGCCCGTGAGCAGCTATTGCGAGGTATTACGCAAAAGGTTCGTCAGTCTTTAGACCTCAATGCTATTTTGCCCACCGCCGTGTATGAGGTTCGCCAACTGCTCCAGGCCGATCGATCCTTAATTTTTCAGCTCACCGCAGACGGCACAGGGGTAGTCGTTCAAGAATCTGTCTTGCCACACTATCCGGCCACCACAGAAATGCACTTCCCCGATGAGTTTTTCTCTCAAGCGTGCTACGACTATTACTGTCAGGGGAATCCACGAATTGTCCAAGACGTGGCGGTAGACGAATGGGCGGCTTGCCTTGCCGAATTTATGCAGTCCATTCACGTTAAGTCAAAGATGGTTGCGCCCATCATTCAGCATCGAAAAAATGGCTCAACCTTTGTCTGGGGACTCTTGATTGTGCATGCCTGTGCCTACTATCGGCAGTGGCAGCAAGATGAGGCAGAGTTACTTCAGCACATTGGGGACCAGATGGCGATCGCCCTTCAGCAAGCAGAGCTATACCAGCAGCTTCAGAAAGAGCTACAGGACCGTAGACAGGCTCAGGAATTGCTCCGGCAAAGCGAAGCGCTCTTTCGCTCCCTCAGCGAATCTTCCCCAGTCGGCATTTTTAGAAACGACGCTGCGGGCAAATGTACTTACACTAACCCCCGCTGTCAAGAAATTACGGGCGCTACTTTTGAAGAGACATTGGGAGATGGATGGCAGCAATTTATTCACCCTGAAGACCTTAAAAAAATCTTGCCCCAGCGCTCTGTCACAATGGCGACCCAAAAAGAAAGCTCGGTAGAACTGCGTCATATCCATAAAGATGGTGCCATCCGGCTTTGCCAAGTGAAAGCCGCGCCCATTTTATCGACGACCCATGAACTGCTGGGGTACGTCGGTACGGTTGAAGATATTACCGAAAGTCGTGCGATTGAGCAGATGAAAAATGAGTTTATTTCGATTGTGAGTCACGAACTGCGAACCCCGTTGGCCTCCATCCGTGGCTCTTTGGGGTTACTTGCCTCTGATGTACTCAAAGATGAACCCGATACAGCCAAACGTATGCTAGAAATTGCGGCGATCGAGACAGAGCGACTGGTGCGCCTCGTCAGCGATATTCTCGATTTAGAGCGGCTTGAATCTCACAAGGTTGTGTTAGAAAAGCAGTGGTGTTATGCAAGCACCCTAATGCAGCAGGCCATAGAAGTATTGCAGCCCCTCGCTGACGAAAATCAGATCACCCTTTCCTGTTTACCTCTCTCATTTCAACTCTGGGCAGCCCCAGATCGCATTATTCAAACCCTCGTCAATTTATTGAGTAACGCCATTAAGTTTTCGCCCCCTTGCAGCACCGTAACGCTGACGGCCTCAGTCCAAACCCAGCCAGTCCAAGCCCAACAAGTGGTGTTTCAAGTCCAAGACCAGGGCAGGGGGATTCCGGCAAATAAGCTCGAAACTATTTTTGGGCGGTTTCAGCAGGTGGATGTCACTGACTCGCGAAATGAAGGCGGAACGGGCTTAGGGTTGTCAATTTGTCGAATGATCGTACAGCAGCACGGAGGGCAAATCTGGGTTGAGAGCGTCGTGGGGCAAGGAAGTACGTTCTACTTCACTATTCCTATCCCTTCGGAAGAGGAGGAGGAGCGATGAACCCTAAACAAATTCTGTTGATCGACGATGAAGAAAATCTGGTCTCAGTTATTAAAATCTGTCTGCAAAAGCTGGGAGGATGGACGGTTCTCACGGCTGCATCGGGTGCGGAGGGTTTGCGCCATGCTGAAGCTTTTCTGCCAGATGCGATTTTGCTAGATGTGATGATGCCAGATTTAGACGGACTCACGGTTTTACGCCAGCTTAAAGAAAACCCTACAACTCGAGATATTCCGGTAATTTTACTTACTGCCAAAATGCAGTCTGCCCATCAAAACGAATATGCCCAACTAGACATTGCAGGGGTTTTATCTAAACCCTTTGATCCCCTTAAGTTGGCCAATCATGTGACCCAGATGTTGAACTGGTAGCCTTAGGCTGTCATCTTAAAACATTTGCTGCATTTGTCATTTCCTCACTTTTTCTATGTAGCTTGGTAGAAGGACAAGTAAAGCCGTTGCTGGGCTGAAGTATTAATCGCTAAATTCAGACCTGTTGAAACCCATTGGTCTACTGGTGTGTGCAATAGACCAATGTAAGAGGAGTGAGATCGAGACTAGATAGACGTTGAACGTCTTCTGCCCTATCTCAGGAGTCATGATTATGAGTTGCCCCATTGA
>JBGSVR010000240.1:0-12801 GCA_041752855.1 Thermosynechococcaceae cyanobacterium | reverse complement strand
TACACCAATCACCAAAGGCCGGATGCCGTGGGGGTCACGGATGCCCATAATGCCTTCGGGGGTGCCGACCACTAGACTAAATGCGCCTTCACACATTTGGCAGGCTGTAATTGCGCCTTCAAGCCAGTCTTTGCCAAGCTGCACTTCATGGGCGATCGCACAGGCAATGCCTTCAGAATCTGTTGTACTTGCCAGCTCCCAATTATCAGCTAAAAGCCGATTGCGCAATTCAACGGTATTGACTAAGTTACCGTTATGCGCTAACACCAAAGGCCCTAGGCGCGTTTTGACTAAAACAGGCTGAGCATTGACCACGCGGCTAGAGCCTGTGGTGGAGTAGCGCGTATGCCCCACTGAAATAGAGCCAGGGAGGGTACTCAAAACATCCTCATCAAACACTTGGGTCACTAACCCCATATCTTTATGAAGGTGTACCTGGTGGCCTTCAAAAGTGGCAATTCCGGCAGACTCTTGACCGCGATGCTGGAGGGCAAAAAGACCAAAATAGGTCAGTTTGGAAGCCTCTACCCCTGGGGCATAGATCCCAAATACGCCACAGGCTTCTTCTGGTTTGTCAGGTTTGTCGGGCGCGTCCAGTACCGGATCGGCTTCTTCATCTGGGTGGGAGAAAAACTCTAGTCCGTCCGAAGACGCAGAAGAAAAAGCGGCCATACGAGGAATGACTCCTGATCGGGAAAATTTAGCCAGATTATGTTTGAAATGCCTAAGACGACCTAGTCAGCCGTTAAGCAAGTTTCGATTGCCGTTAGCCAATGGGAGGCGATCTCCTCCATACTAGCCGAGATTAATGTCAGGTTATCTGCGGTTTTGACTTCAAAGCGATCGCCCTCCGCCCCTACGGATCCCAATATCTGCCAAGCATTCCCCAGATTTTGCTGAAGATACGCTTCCCAGTCGGCTTGATGAGCAGGATCGATAGATACCACAATGCGGGCACCTCCTTCGGCAAACAGCAGCTCATCCCAACGCTGAATCTCGCAAACATTAGGCACAATAAACTGCGCCCCACGCTGACCAGAGATACAGGCTTCGGCTAAGGCAACTGCCACGCCACCTTCTGCACTGTCATGGGCAGAACGCACCCATCCCTGCCGAATGCCGTGACGACAGGCTGCTTGGACTGAGGTTTCTAGGTCAAAGTCCACACGGGGTGGGCGACCTGCAACGGTTTTATGAACCGCTGCCAAATATTCTGAAGCGCCCAGTGTGACTAAGGGAGACGCGGTACCTAACGGAATGCCGAGAAGATAAATGCGATCGCCCTCATGCTGCCAGCCCTGCCCACAAATCTGAGTCAGGTCAGGGATCAGCCCCACCATGCCCACAACAGGCGTGGGATAAATGGGCTGAGGCTTGCCTTCGCTGTCTAAGGTTTCGTTGTAGAGCGAGACGTTGCCGCCCGTGACGGGGGTTTTCATTGCGCGGCAGGCATCTGCCAGTCCTCGGCAGGCTTCTGCCAACTGCCAGTAGCCAACGGGCTTTTCTGGGCTGCCAAAATTGAGATTATCAGTGACGGCGATCGGCTCTGCGCCTACACAGCTAAGGTTACGCGCGGCTTCTGCCACCGTTGCCTTAGCGCCTTCATAGGGGTCGAGATACACATAGCGAGCGTTACAGTCTACGGTTGCCGCCACGCCGCGTGTGGCCTGGTGTGCTGGCAAGGGCGGATCGACAGGTCGTAGACGCACAACGGCAGCATCGGCACCGCCTGGGAGCATGACCGTATTGTTTTGCACTTGGTGGTCGTACTGACGGTAAACCCAGCGTTTAGAGGCGATCGTTGGGGTTGCCAGTAGGTCGACCAGCACTTGAGTCCAAGACTTAGCGCCGTCGGTCAGGGTTAGACCTGTGGAAGTGGAAGGGGGGAGGCGATCGCAGTTCCACTCCCAAGCCTCTCGAGCATAGGCAGGTGGTTCTGCCAACACCTCTCGCTCATAGATCGGCGTATTGTCGGAAAGCGCCGTGGCTAAAATCTCGGCGGCAATCTCACCCTTAAAGCGGATCCGCACAATGGGGTCTTCTGTCACCTCACCCGCCACCACCGCCTGAAGCCCCCAGCGATGGAAGATATCAATCAGCTCCTGCTCGCGCCCTTTGTGCGCCACAAACAGCATCCGCTCTTGAGACTCGGAGAGCATGTACTCGTAGGGCACCATGCCAGACTCGCGCACCGGAATTTTGTCGAGGTCAAAGTCAACCCCAACGCCACCCTTTGCCGACATTTCTGCCGTAGAGCAGGTAATCCCCGCAGCGCCCATGTCTTGCGCTGCGACGACTGCCCCTGTTTTAAAGGCTTCTAAACACGCTTCAATGAGAGACTTTTCTAAAAACGGGTCGCCCACCTGTACCGCAGGGCGATCGGCTTCTGACTTATCACTGAGTTCTGCGCTGGCAAAGCTGGCTCCACCCATGCCGTCTCGACCTGTGGTCGAACCCACATACAGCACTGGGTTGCCAATCCCCGCCGCCCCAGATTTAACAATTTCGGGCGTTTCCATTAACCCCAAGGCCATCACGTTGACCAGCGGGTTGCCGGAGTAGGCTGGGTCAAAATAGACTTCGCCACCCACCGTGGGCACGCCTACGCAGTTGCCATAGTGAGAGATCCCAGAGACAACCCCTGTGAATAGACGGCGTGTGCGCGCATCGGCAAGATCACCAAAGCGCAGCGAATTGAGGAGGGCGATCGGTCGTGCGCCCATCGTAAAAATATCGCGGAGAATGCCACCTACGCCTGTCGCTGCACCCTGAAATGGCTCGACTGCCGAAGGGTGATTGTGAGACTCAATCTTAAAGGCAAGCTGAAGCCCATCGCCCAGATCCACCACGCCTGCATTTTCCCCAGGGCCAACCAAGACGCGATCGCCCGTTGTAGGAAACTGCTTCAGCAGCGGACGAGAGTTTTTATAGCAGCAGTGTTCTGACCACATCACCCCAAACATGCCCAGCTCGGCTCGGTTGGGGTGACGACCTAAGCGTTTCACAATGTCTTCGTACTCTTCGGGCTTTAGCCCTTCTGAGGCAATTTCTTCGGGTGTAAATGGGGCAGTGGTCAACATGCAGCCTTTCCAATAGCACAGGCACCTATTGTACAAGCTGAACTCTGTCTGCGATCTCTACTTTTGCTGACGCAACGGTTAAGGATCATGGATTTAATAACCCTCAATTTAAGACCCTCACCCCCAACCCCTCTCCCAGAACGGGAGAGGGGAGTAAGAATCTTGTTCCCCTTCTCCCGCTCTGGGAGAAGGGGTGAGGGGTGAGGGGAGTGTAAAGCGAGCTGCCCTCAAATTTATAGGTGTTATTTAATTCACGAGCCTAAGGAATTAAGCCACCCACAATCTGAAGCAAAAATAGCGCCAACATTGGGGACAGGTCAAATCCTCCCAAAGGCGGCAATAAAGACCGAAATAAGTTGAGGTATGGATCCGTTAACTGACTCAGGACTGCAAAAGGGGGGCTGCTCCAGTTCACCGTGGGAAACCAGGTGAGCAAAATTCTGATAATGACAATAACCGTGTAGATTGCAATAAATTGCTTAAGCCCACCGCCTAAAACCGATAAAACGTCAGTTGAACCCATGATTTTCCTGCATCATCAAACGCTATCTATCAGTCTAGTCGATTAAAAAGCGCTGTTTTAAGCGCCAGCGCCTAAAAATCTTCTGGCGCGCCGCTGCCGTTGACCTTACTTAACTGCTGACGGGCTAAGTCAATAGCATCATTAAGCTGAGAAATTTTATCCTCTAGCCCCTGACGGGCTTCTTCTACGGTCGGTTCTTCCGTGGCGTTGAGAACCCGCTGCCGGATGCGCTTAAACTGCTCTTTGGCAATGCTGGCTGGGCTACTTTCTGAGAGAGAATCGGCCTCATCGTCTGATTCGATGAGCTTCGTGGCAAGCCAAGTGCCTACAAGTCCACCCACAACCGATCCAAAAATGGTTCCGGCGAGAAAGCCGCCCGCAAAGCGATCGCCATCTTGATTACTCATGAGCCAACGTTAATGATCTGCACTACTCTTTAGCTTACCGCCTAAGCTGAACTGAACACGCAGTTCTCTGTCTAGAAAAATAGCATGAGTTAAAGTAGCGTCGAAACGTCTCAATCGCTTGACAGAGAGTGGCACCTCATAAGACACTGCTCATCTTAACCGTCGCCGAAGGACATTGGCATGGGGGCACTTAAAGGTCGCGATCTACTCAGCCTTGCGGATCTCTCAACAGAAGAAGTTTTATATCTGCTCGATTTTGCGGCGCAGCTTAAGTCTGGCAAAGTGCAGCCTAGATGCCCAAAAGTTTTAGGGCTGCTGTTTTCTAAAGCCTCAACCCGCACCCGCGTTAGCTTTTCAGTCGCGATGGGGCACATGGGAGGACAGGTCTTAGACCTTAACTCTAACCTCACCCAAATGGGTCGTGGGGAACCCGTTGAAGATACCGCCAGAGTGCTAGATCGCTATCTAGATGTTGCGGCTATCCGGACCTTTGAGCAGTCTGAAGTCGAAACCTTCGCGCACCACGCCAAGATTCCGGTCATTAATGCGCTGACCGATCTAGAGCATCCCTGTCAGATTTTGGCTGACCTCCAGACGGTCTTTGAGGCTTTTGGTACGTTTGATGGACTTACCATGACTTATCTCGGCGATGGCAATAACATCGCCCATTCTTTGCTGTTGGGCTGTGCATTGGTGGGGCTTAATGTTCGAGTAGCAACGCCCCAGGCTTTCCAGCCGCTGCCAGAGATTGTGGCAAAGGCTAAAGAGATTGCAGGCGATCGCAGTTCTATCACCCTTACCACCGACCCAGAACAAGCCGCCAAGGGTGCCCATATTCTGTACACCGACGTATGGGCAAGCATGGGACAAGAGAACGAGGCGGATGATCGGGTGCCGATTTTTATGCCCTATCAGATCAATGCACCATTAATGACCTTGGCAGACCCAGCCGCCATTGTGCTGCACTGCCTGCCTGCCTACCGCGAGAAAGAAATTACCCATGAGGTGATGGAAAGCGCTGCCTCTCGCATTTGGGACCAGGCTGAGAATCGTCTGCATACCCAAAAGGCGCTATTAGCTTCTGTGTTAGGTGCAGAAATTTAGTGAACCAAAGATAGTTTTTTACTCATAAACTCAGTGGCAGCATCGGCAGGTAGAGGGCGGCTAAAGAAATAGCCCTGCATACTGTCACACTCAATAGAGCGCAAAAATTCTACCTGTTCAGCGTCTTCTACCCCTTCTGCTACAACCTGAAGGTTTAGCGTATGCCCCAAGGTCACAATTGCTTTTACAATTTCTGCCTTACTAGAATTGCTGAGCGCATCACAAATAAAAGACCGATCAATTTTTAAAACGTGAAAGGGAAACCCAATCAAAGAACTTAAAGATGAATAGCCAGTTCCAAAATCATCCATAGAGACAGAAATGCCCATGTTTCTAAGCTTGTTCAGTACATCAATGGTCAGCTTAGTGTCTTTAATCGCAATACTTTCCGTAATTTCTAGCTCTAGATACTGTGGTTCTAGACCTGTTTCTTGCAGAATTTTTTCAACCATAGAGACTAAATTTTGCTGCTGAAACTGTCTTGCCGACAGATTGACCGCCATTCGTAAAGGGGGCATACCCATCTGCTGCCAAGCTTTATTCTGCGCACAGGCCGTGTGAAGCACCCATTCCCCAATGGCACAAATTAGCCCTGTCTCTTCTGCTAAAGGAATAAAATTATTGGGGGGCACCAAGCCTAATGTGGGATGATTCCAGCGCACTAGGGCTTCCACTGCCAAAATTTTGCCTGTTTTTAGATCGACTTGGGGCTGATAGTGCAGCAAAAACTCACGGCGGTCTAGGGCTTTATGGAGATTATTTTCTAGCGTAAGCTGTTCTAAAGCTTTTGTATTGATGGCGGGGCTATATACCTGAAAGTTATTTTTTCCCTGCTGTTTAACGCGATACATCGCTGCATCCGCATTTTTTAGAAGCGTTTCAGCATCTTCACCATCGTAGGGCGCTAGGGCAATACCAAGGCTTGCCTTAACATGAAATTCTTTCCCTTCCAAAATAAATGGATCATTGAAAACATTGAGAATACGCTGAGCAATTTTGATCGCTTCTTCTGAACAAGAAAGCCTAGGGAATAGCAGCGTAAACTCATCGCCTCCCCATCGTGCCACGGTATCACCGCCTCGCAAGCACGACTTTAAACGCTGAGCTGCAATCTGTAATAGATGATCGCCCGTAACGTGACCGAGGGTATCGTTAATGGTTTTAAAACGGTCTAGATCTAGAAAAATAACGGCTAGCAGCTCCCCATATTGCTGCGCACTCGCCAATGCTAAAGAAAGGTGATCGTTAAACAGAAGGCGATTGGGTAGCCCCGTCAAAGCATCATGAGATGCCTGGTGTCGCACAATATTTTCGACCCGACGCTGCATTACTGCCATATAGACGTGGGTGCCTAGTGCCTGCGCCAGACTTACTTCGCTGGGAGTCCATTTCTCGGCCTGTGCTTTTTTGATTTCACACCACGCTTCAAAAGATTCGCGGGGGCGAATGTTGCGCTCATCAGCGTTGCTTTTGCCAGCCCATAGCGTTTCGGTTTCAATTTCATCTCTAAAAATGCTAAGAAACCCAACACACTGCTGCTGATACTGAAGCGGCACAATCAAAACGGAACGAATGGTGGTTGACTCAAAAGCATGAGCCAAGGGCTGAAATCGAGCATCCTTATAGAGGTCATCAACGACACAAATACCCATCTGACTGGAGCTGTTACAAACTGAACTGGAGCCAGTCTGTTGATGACTTAAGGCAGCGTTAAAATTGTCTACAGCGGCGATCGCCTTAAGGGCTGGATTTGAATCAGTTTGTTCTGTTTCTAAGGCTACTTTAGCTTTGTCTGTAGCAGCAAAGGCGTTCAGCACTTGGCGTACCAAGGATGGCTCTTTTACGTCAAAGGGCTGCGGCTGAGAGGTGTCGGCCTTAACGTCTAATTCTGCATCTGTGAATGCAACTAAGGTGTCTTGCCAAAGCTGCGTTTCTTCTAGCCACTGTGATGTTGGCTGTTGACCGCAGCAGTAGAGCTGAGAGCCTTGTCCGGTTGGCTCTGCGGTAATATAAAGCCTGCCGCCGGAACCCTTAATTGCCTCTACAGCGGCCTCTAAAACCTGCTGCCGAATCACAGTTACCTCAGAAGGCATTAGCAAAAGGCTGCTGATGCCGTTGATATTAGACTCATGCCAGCTTTGTTGCCGTGCCTGACTCAAAAGATTGGCTTGGGCGATCGCAATAGAAAGCTGATCGACCAAAAGCTGCACAAAGCCTAACTCTCGCTCAGAGAAATGACGGGGTTGACTGTGATGAGAGGCAAACAGCCCCCAAAGCTTACCTTGATGCACAATGGGTAGTGTTAAAGACGAAGCGACCCCCATCGCAGTCAAATACCGAATATGACAGGAATCTACAGGCGCATAGCGAATATCTTCTTTGTCAAGACAAGTGCCCGTATCAGCACAGTCTAATCGTGCTAGTACCTGTCGCTGAGCAGTTACATCAATAATGACCCGCTGTCTGGCCTTAATAAATAGCTCAAGGGCATGGGGTGGTATGTCTGTAGCAGGGAACCGAAGCCCAAGTAGAGAGGGCAACGGGTTTGATGCTGCGTTATCGCGAGACTCTGCAATAACCTCCCCATCCCCGTCAGCGTGAAATCTGTAAATTTTGACGCGGTTAGTACCTAAAACCCCACGGATTTCTGCAACCGTAGTGGTTAAAATTTCGCTTAGCTCTAAAGATTGCCGAATGCGATTTGCAATTCGATTAAGCAATCCCTCATAGTCTGAAGCAGATACGAACGTCTGTGAAGAAAGAACATCTGTCATGGGGTTTTACGCTTCTTATGAAGAAATGTTTAGCGTCTGTCATTAAACCCCTTGCCGAGAGGCTAGTATGTGCGACGCCTAGATCAATAGGCTGGTTAGTGCAGACAACAAATACCTAGAAAATTTTTGCCATAAATAGTTTCTATGGCTGACTAACTTAAGTTACCCATAGTTTATGAACAAATCACCACCAATTGTGCAGACGGCAGATTTTGTTTAAACAAAATTTATATACAGGCGGGAAATCAGTGGATATGTAGGCTTTTTCATCCATAAAACCTGCAATAACGCTATTGAAGCCATATGCCGCGCTGTAACGTAGAGGCCGAAGACAATGCCTCTACGCAAAGAGAATTACTCGTCAAGATTAAATATGTTAAGTAACATTACCTAAATTAGAAGCGGCACTCTTATCGGTGGGTATCAGTTCCCGCAGGGTTTCTGCGGCTGTACGGGGCTGCCATCCAAGCTGCGATCGCGCTTTTTCTCCGCTCACCCGTACACAGCGGTCATACACATAGTGAACCCGCTCTCGGCTCAGGGGCGGCTGCCACCGAAAAAGTCTGCCGATGGGGTCTAAGAGATTCCCTAAAAAACGCACAACCGCTTCGGGTGCTTCCATTGGGGCAGGAATGCCAGACTGCTGGCTAAACTGCCGAAACATTTCGCGGGTACTCATTTCCCCTGCCGAAATAATGTAGTGTTCGCCCCTGCGCCCCCGCTCTGCTGCCAAAATCATGGCTTCTACAAGGTCATCGACATGGACAATGCCTGTGATGCGATCGCCCCCTGCCCACAGCTTGAGCCGCCCCTTCAGAAAAGTCTGTACCACTGGTCCAAAGTGAGGGTCATCTGCACCAAAAATACCGGAAGGCAATACGCTGACCACATCAAACCCTTGCTGGGCTGCTTCATCTACGGCCTGTTGGGCAAGATATTTTGTGCGATCATAGGCAGAAGAAAATGTGGTTTGGGTGCGCACAAAGGTTTCGTCTACCACTTTCCCCTGGGTATCGCCCAACACGCCAATGGTGCTGCAATGCACCATCTTAGAAACGCCAGTCGCCTGAGCAGCAGCGAGTACAGCCTGAGTGCCCTGCACATTCACCTGCTCCATTGCTGTGGCATCGACTAAGCCCAGCTCTACATAGGCTGCGGTGTGAAAAACGGTATCTATGCCCGTCATTGCAGCCGTTAACGCAGCCTGATCGGTAATGTCGCCGTAGGCATAGGTGATGGGGAGATCTGAGAGGCGATCGCACTGGCTAGAGCGGCGCACATAGGCAATCACCGCTACGCCTCGGTTCACCAATGCCTTCACCAAATGCGATCCGGTAAAGCCATTCGCCCCTGTAACTAACGCTTTCATAGGGCTTTTTCGTAAATTCGGTAGGTCTTGTAAATCTTACCGCCTGCGGCCTCAATCAGCTTTCGAGAGGGGTAATTATCTTCAAAAACCCAAGATAGCTCTGCGCGTTTGTAGGGCTTGCCCTTTTTGAGTCCGCCCTGCATCCCCAAATAAATCAGCCCCAACGGCACCATCTTGCGCCGATACTCTGGCAGTGAGCAAATGGCAATCACGCGGCCTTGGTCAATCTGGCGGCGGTACCACAGAAACTTGAGAATCCCGAGCCAGTTGAGTTTGCCGCCGATGTGCTTAAGGGCAATATTGTAGTCAGGCAACCCCATCCAAAAACCAATCATTTCGCCGTTGTATTCTGCGACAGGGAACACGTCCGGATCCACTAAGTCCTGAAGACTTTTGGCTTCTTCTAGAAATTCTTCTAAGGTACGCGGCGTAGAACTCCAGTTGTTAGCAAAGGCTTTATTAAACAGGTGATAGATTTTCTTGCAGTCATTGGCAAAGTCTTGGCCTTTGGTGTGGATGGGGCGAAAGGTCACGCCCGACTGACAGGCAATACGATAGCCTTTTTCAAAAGGTTTTGATAGTTCTTGATTCAGCGGAAAGTCGTAGGCATAGGCATCTTTGGCCTTGCTCCAGCCCAGTTGCTCCATAAACTGCGGGTAGTGAGGAGGGTTGTAGGGCATCATCATCATCGGGGGGCTGTCAAACCCATCCACCAAAAACAGGCAGCTATTGTGGGTAGAAAGGTCAATAGGACCTCGAATGCGTTGAATACCTTGGTCTTGCAGCCACTGTTCGGCAGCAGAAAACAGCGCCTTGGCAATTTCTAAGTCAGGGATGCACTCAAAGTAGCCAAATAGCCCAATGGGTTCGCCTTCGCGCTCAATCAGTCGCTGATTCACCGATGCCACAATGCGTCCGATAGGCTGATGATTTACCAGCGCAACAAAGGCTTGTAGGGTGCCGTAGGTGCGAAAAGGATTGCTGGGGGAAAGTTGAGCGGCGATCGCACTTCTAATCGGCGGCACCCAATGCGGATCGTTGGCATAGACATGCTGAGGCACATCCAAAAACAGCTCAAGGTCTGCGGTGGTTAAGACCGTTTGAATATCAACAGATGGTTTAGAAATCATGAGAATAGAGAAGAGCCACAATGGCTACACGCCAGTAGTTAATGAACGCTCGCGCTCATCTGTTAAAGATAGCGCCAATTTGTTGCGGTCTACCTACAGCCTTCTAATTCTCTGCCCCAACCGCCCAAGTATTTCCACCCTGTATTTTTGCCTGAGACAGATGCCTATCTGCCTCACCGATTAATACTTCAGGGGAGATCTGCACATCAGGGATATGAGCTGCGATACCAATACTGAGCGTAATAAATGGGCTAACCGTTGAAGTACAGTGAGGCAACTGCAAATCAGCAATTTTTACCTGAATCTTTTGTGCAATTTCAACTGCATCGGCTAGATTAACCTTCGGTAAAATAACTGCAAATTCTCCACCGCTGTACCTTGCAACCAAAGCATTCTCAGCTGATACGGCCTGCTTAATTTCTCGAGCAATCTGCTTCAGCACTTCATCTCCTGCTGAATGCCCATAGGTGTTGTTATAGATTTTAAAGAAATCAACATCACACAAAAGTAATGATAGAGGAGCAGTTTTATCTTCTAATTTTTGCCACTCTTGCTTCAGCATTGAATCAAAGTGACGACGATTTGCCACTTGGGTTAGACCATCCGAAATAGCAAGTCGTTTCAGCTCCTGATTGCTCTTTTGCAATTGATCATAGAGTTCGGACTGTTGAATCACAATAGCCGCCTGTTCTGCAAGCCGTCCAAATAAATCAATCTCCAGATCTTGCCAGAATCTAGGCACACTGCATTGATGAGCAAGGAGAAGTCCCCACAAATTACCCTGCTGCAAAATCGGAACCATTAAACTTGCTCGAATTTTCCAGGCGCGCAGTTGTTCGAGATGATGGGGTGCGAGGTCTGAAGTTTCAATGTCAAAGAGCGCTCTCGTCTGGTGGTTTTCAGCAAGACTCCAGTGTGAGGATTGAAAGTGTTGTTCTATCCCCTCCGTATGCGCCAAAGACAGACACCCTTGCGCCACCGATTCAACCGCAATAACGCCGCTCCAGTCCGGCTTAAATTGATAGATACAGACTCTGTCTACCTCAAATAGGTTTCTAACTTCAGCGACCGTCGTTTGTAAAATATCATCCAATTCTAGAGAATAACGAATACGCTGAGTCGTTGCTGAAATAATGTCTTCAAATTTATTTTTTTGAAGCCGGATTTTATTTTGTCTCTGAGCAGCGATAGATAATGATGTTTCAAAATAAGGCGTTTCTGGAACTGGCGTTGGACTGGCTTTTCCAATTAAGAACCCTTGCGCAAAGGTGGCTCCTCGCTCTTGTAGCCAATTTAATTCTTCAACACACTCAATCCCTTCGGCAACCGTTTGAACATTTAGGTTTTGCGCAATTTCTAAAATCTTTTCGGTGATCGACGCTTTGTAGGGGTCGCGATGGACATCACGAATCAACGCCATATCTAACTTTACAAAATCTGGACGAACTTGATGCAAAAGATTAAGGCTGGAATAGCCTTCACCTAAATCATCTAGCGCAATCAGAAAGCCAGACTTACGATAGTGATCAATAATTGCTTTAAGATGAGCCGAATCTTTAAATTCATCTGATTCAACCACTTCAAACACAACCTGATCGTGGGATATACCAGCTCGATCAATGGCCTGCACCGTCGTATTGAGACAAAAAACGGGGTCGTACAGTGCGGTAGGTGCAAAATTAATGAAGATTTTTTGCTTAGCTTTATGAGGGCTAAACTGGGCGATCGCCGTAAGACGAGCCATCCGATCCATCTGAGGCAGCAGTCCAGAACCCGTTGCTGTATCTATGATTTTTTTGGGGAATACAATCTTGCCATCTGGGTCTACTCCCCGCAGAAGTGCCTCATAGGCAAAAATTTCACTTGTGTTTTGAATCGAGACAATGGGCTGAAAATGCAGGGCTGTTTCATTCTAAATTTCAGTCTTTCGTGCATCTACAGAAATACGTGGTTGTAGACTCTAGAAATATCATTACTCAATGTCGGAAATGTCCTAAACTCGTTGCCCAAATCTAGAATGAAATGACCCTGGCTGAAAATGACTGGTAAATCTATTTTCTTTCATCATATCAATCAACCAATCAGATTGAGTACGATTGAGAAATTTTTTCAGTGGCGCAATGTCGCTAAAATCTTCGAGTTTGGGTTGAATATTTCCTCGGATAAATAAAACCTGCGTTTCTTCCATCTCTCTCGAGCCAAGCGTCCGGCTCAATCCATCCGCAATTCCTTTAGCCTGTCCAGCATCGCAGTCTACACTCAACCCAGATCGCCCTAGGGCAACCGCATGAAAAAGCTGGGGTAGGGTGAAGTAAAGTACTGTCATTGGAGAAGCCCCATGAGTCAGGTCATCGACGCAAGCATACTGACCCATTTTGGCAACCTAGAAGATCCTCGTGATATCCGAGGGAAAG
>JBGSVR010000239.1:0-5942 GCA_041752855.1 Thermosynechococcaceae cyanobacterium | reverse complement strand
AATCACCGAAGAAATGAACTACGTGGCTCAGCGCGAAAATCTGCCTGCTGAGCTGATTAAAGATGAAGTGGCACGAGGCCGGATGATTATTCCTGCCAACATCAACCACACTAATCTAGAACCCATGGCGATCGGCATTGCCTCTAGATGTAAGGTCAACGCCAACATCGGTGCGTCTCCCAATTCTTCAGACATGCAGGAAGAAGTGGCAAAACTCCACCTTGCGGTGAAGTACGGCGCAGATACCGTCATGGATTTGTCTACCGGAGGCGGAAATCTAGACGAAATTCGCACCACCATTATCAACGCTTCGACAGTTCCTATTGGCACTGTGCCCATTTATCAGGCACTCGAGAGCGTCCACGGCAACATTGAAAACCTGACTGCTGATGACTTCTTGCACATTATTGAAAAACACGCTCAGCAGGGCGTGGACTACCAAACCATTCACGCAGGCATCTTGATTGAGCATTTGCCCCTAGTGCGGAATCGCATTACGGGCATTGTGTCTCGGGGCGGCGGCATCTTGGCACGATGGATGCTGCATCACCATAAGCAAAACCCGCTCTACACGCACTTTAATGAAATTATCGAAATTTTCAAAAAGTACGACGTGTCTTTTAGCTTGGGCGACTCGCTCCGTCCAGGCTGTACCCATGATGCGTCAGACGAAGCTCAGTTAGCGGAGCTAAAAACTTTAGGTCAGCTCACGCGCAAAGCGTGGGAACACGACATTCAGGTCATGGTAGAAGGCCCTGGTCATGTGCCTATGGATCAGATCGAGTTCAACGTCCGTAAGCAGATGGAAGAATGCTCCGAGGCACCGTTCTATGTGCTGGGACCGCTCGTGACCGATATTGCCCCAGGCTATGACCACATTACGTCTGCCATTGGTGCGGCGATGGCAGGTTGGTATGGTACGGCAATGCTTTGCTACGTCACCCCTAAAGAACACCTAGGCTTGCCCAATGCTGAAGACGTTCGCAATGGGCTAATTGCCTACAAGATTGCGGCACACGCGGCGGATATTGCACGGCATCGTCCAGGGGCACGCGATCGCGACGATGAGCTATCCCATGCTCGCTACAACTTTGACTGGAATCGTCAGTTTGAGCTATCCCTCGATCCAGAACGGGCGAAGGAATATCATGACGAAACGTTGCCAGCCGATATCTACAAGACCGCAGAGTTTTGCTCGATGTGTGGCCCTAAATTCTGCCCCATGCAGACAAAGGTAGATGCCGATGCACTGACGGAACTCGAAAAATTCTTAGCAAAGGATCTTGATAAAGTAGCTGCAACCTCAGCTTCATAGATCTCGAGTTTTAAGTTAAAGCAAAAGCGTAGCCCGTCAGTGACGAGCTACGCTTTTTAGGCTGAAGATCTCAAAATAGTGGATGCTTGACTTAGTGACTAAACGAGAACTTCGTCTTGAGCGCTCGATTTTTCTGTATGTGTAGGGCACGGCAATACAACTCGAGCCGTTGTCCAAGTTGCAGGCAGACTTTCAATACTGAACTGGCCTTCATGAAGTTCGACCAAACATTTTGCAATGCTTAACCCTAGCCCAGCCCCACCTCGACCATTAACCTTGGCGCCAAATTGGACGTAAGCACCCAGCTCTGAAATCTGGGTTTGGGTTAGCCCAGCACCTTGGTCAAAAATATCAAGAACAAACTGATTTTGAGCTAAGCCAGCTTTTACTAAAACGGCTGTCCCTAATGAAGAAAACTTAAAGGCATTATCAATTAGCTCTTCAGCAATTTTGGCAAGATTAGCCTCTAGCATGGGAATTTTAGCATCTTGTAAATCTAGCTTCAAATCTGTCTCGCGACCATACTGCTTGGCAATTTCTTGAGCCGTTTCAGTAAGAATACTTTTAGATTGAGTCGTACAGCGTCCTCGCATCATTTCTGCTTTTTCAGGGTTCTGTGCCGTTGTTTCTAGCAGCGCATAAAGTAGAAAATTCTGAAGCTGTCTCTCTAAGTGTAGGCTGGCAGCATAGGCTTCTTGGACATTTACTGAATTCACAGAAATAGCTGAATTTTCTGTGTTAAGCAACGTTTGTAGAAAAGACTGAATTTGGTTAAGCGGCACCAAAAGGTCTGTTGGCAACGAGGTGGTAATGTGTCCCCGAAACCGATCCATTTTTTCCTGCATTTGTCTTTGACGTGCGGCCTGTTTATCTAGGCGTACAAAGACTGCTTCCAGTAGCTCGTCACGAGTAAAGGGCTTGGTAAGGTAGTCATCGGCTCCTAAATTCATCCCTAGGCGAATGTCCACTTTATCGGCTTTAGCAGTCAAAAAAATAAAGGGGATCATAGCCGTCTCAGGACTTTGGAAGAGCGCATTACGAACGTCATAACCATCTAGACCCGGCATCATAATGTCGCAAATGATTAAGTCTGGCAAATGCTCTTTAGCAAGAGCCAGACCCATTTCACCATCTTCAGCACCGATAGCCTTCAGTTTTTCAAATCCTAGAATTTTAAGGATATTAGAGCGTACAGATTGCTCATCTTCAATAACCAGAATTGTATGCATTTTAAGATATCCTATAGTGTTTTGATGATTAAGTCGTTTAGAGAGTCAAGTAGATAAAGCAAATTTATGCACTTATTGGCGAATCATAAAGTGATGTACCACAAGGCTCTTACTGTGGTAGCACAACGGTAAAGATTGTCCCCTTACCCACTTGGCTTTCCACATCAATATGACCTCCGTGTATTTCTACTAACCGTTTGACGATGGATAAGCCTAAGCCCGTACCGGAAATAGTGCCAACATTTTTAGCGCGAAAGAATGGCTCAAATAGCCGTTGCCGTGCCTCTTCTGGTATCCCAATGCCTTGATCCCTGACTTGAAAAATAACCTCATGCTTATGGCGAATAACCTCAAAGCTTATCTCACCGTCTGCCGTTGAATATTTAATGGCATTAGAAAGCAAGTTCCCGAAAATGTGTCTTAAAACTTTTTCATCTAAGATGCCCTGTGAACATTGTCCACGAAGTAAAAACGAAATATTATGCTGGCGTTTAGACCCTAAGCGAATTTCGGTAATAAGGCTATGACAAAATTGCTCTAGGTTTAGCGGTATTGGATTTATCTCCATTTTGCCGCCGTCTGTTTTTTCGAGGGTTAAGACATCGCTCATTAGTTCTGTCATGCGATTAATCGCTGTGCGGATCTGCTGGAAGTATTCTCGATTCTCGGCTTCAGTGGATAGGTGTCCGTAATATTCCAGCAGTTCGATGGAAGATAGGATAGTTGAAAGGGGAGTCCGAAATTCATGAGACGCTGTTGATACAAAGCAAGATTTTAGTTCGTTCAACTCTTTTTCTTGCTCGAGTGCTTTGAGCATTTCCTGCTCTTGCTGCTTGCGATGAGTAACATCTCGTTGAACTGCAACCCAGTGAGTATAGAGACCACTATCATTCGCAACAGGAAAAATATTGAGGTCTGACCAAAATTCAGTTCCGTCTTTACGATAATTAAGAATCTCGATGCGAATAGGCTGCCAAGCTTTAAGCGCCTTATGGATCTCTGCACGCGCCGCAGGATCAGTTTTTGGCCCTTGTAAAATACGTGGCGTTTTACCAATTGCTTCGTCTAAGCTATACCCTGTCATAACAGTAAAGGCGTGATTTACATAGATAATTTCTGGCCCAGAATTTACTTCTTCAATAGGTTCTGCTTTTGTAATTAATACAACATCGTTAGAATTAACAACCACTGAATCAAATAAATGTAATTGTTCCTCAGCCTGCCGCCGTTCGGCGATTTCTTGTTGTAGCGTCTGATTGGTGACTTTAAGCTGATGATTTACAAATTCAAGCTGCGATGTTCGCTCTGCCACCCGCTGCTCTAAAGCCTCGTTTAAGATTTGAACTTCATTTCTAGCATCCTGAATTGCAATTTGATTTTCGACGCGGGCGAGTACTTCAGCGACATCAAAGGGTTTGCTAATATAGTCTACGCCACCTACTGAGAATGCCTTAACTTTATCTAAAATCTCATTAGATGCACTAACAAAAATAATAGGGATATCACATGTTTTAGAATCGTTTTTTAATTGAGAACAAATTTCGTGACCTGACATATCAGGCAAGTTAAGATCTAGTAAAATAAGATGAGGTGGAGACGAATGAATTGATCTAAGTGCTAACGCTCCATTAATGGCACGACGAACTACATATTTTTTGGGGGACAAGATATTTGCCAACAAGTTTAGGTTGTTGACATTATCGTCAACAATCAAAATCTTAAAGTTTTTTTCGGTTCTCATAATTTTTAATCTGTCCTTTTAGGTCAGCAAGCTTTAAGATGACTTGGACTTTAATCCAAAAATATTAAAAATTTGATTCTCAACCTCATCGATTCCATGAGCGGCTTGCTGATCTACTAAAACTTTATGCATACGAGCTAAATTTTCTAGCTGATTGACAAAGTACTCAATCTTTGATCTCTCATGGTATAAACTGACTAAAATTTTTCCTAGATCAAGTTGAGATTCGGACGTAAACTCTTGGTTAGTTATTAATTTATTTTGATTTGCAATTAAAATCTTTCGTATTCGGTAAGTAGACATTAACGAAAGCTTGATAGAATATGTCATGGCAAAAAATATTTTAGAAATAAATAAATAGCTTTACGTTATGAGAACATACTTAGTTGAATAGGCTACTATCTTCATGCAAAAGATTTTCGACCTCATTGAGATATCCTTTAGGCACTATTGAAATCATTTTTCGTTGTTTTTGAGTTAAAAAGTGCTGATCAATTCGACTAGGCAAATCTCGAATAATATGGGAGCATTGATCGATGAATTGATTTGTCCATTCTCGGATAAATAGATGCTGCAAAGGACTTACCAAATCTGTTATTGAGCCGACAAATTCTATTGTTGCAGTAGACTTGATACTGAAGTGATTAAGCCATTCTTGTTTTGGACGCGTCAATTGCCAAAAATTAGACGTTATTTTAGGACCTAAATAGCTGCACACAATTTGGCTTAGGGCATTAAGCGTAATGACTAAGTCTTCGATGGTATAGTCTTCTCTTAATGATTCTTCAATAGAATTGTTTTGGTCTGTGCTTAATTTTTCTGTTTGAGTCGTATCAGTTTTGTTAGTTTGAAATACTTTTCTTGTCAGATTTTCAAATAACTTAATGGTTTTATTTAAGTCGCTTTTTAGGGCAGATTGTAAAATATTGTTTGCCATTGACTGGACGGTAATACTGTTTTCAAATGCTATTACTAATAGCGTTACAGTATTGTTGAGTTTGTAGGTATAGGCAAAATAGGAGTCGATTTGAAACTCTAAGCAGTTAGACAACACTGGAGTTTCTAAAATATTTTTACGAAAGTGTCTAATTAGCTCAATTTTTTGCTCAGGGCTAATGACTTTTTCTTTTACATAAAAGTAAGGAATTATTCTGCCCTGCATGAGAGCAATTCCTGCCACTTCAGGTAAGCTAAGAAAATTCTGAATAAGTTCTTGGTTCATACCCGGGCTAATACAAAGATTTAGATAGGTAAGCTAGGTAAGCTAAATAAATAAAATATTTGAAGAAATATTTTATTTGATATAAGAATTGATTTTGAGTCCACTTTTGTCCGTCGATGTATTTTTAGATAATCCATATTTAGGGAATCAAGTGGGTACAGGGAAACGCCAAGATCTTGTGGCAATACATTTTGAAATGTACTGCCACCTTATAAAAATTGAGAACTTCAGCGCTAGAACTTAGTTAAGTATGCCCTTTCTAAATGCTGCATTGAACAACCAGGGTTAATCTTGTGGTTAGCGCTGATAAGGTCTGGTTACTACTCACTTAAACGTGGAAGGCTGGTAGGGTAATAACTAGAGGGATTTACACAGCATCTAGGAGGGTATTTATGGTACATCTTCGCGTCACGATTAGCCTGATTGACGAAGATT
>JBGSVR010000238.1:0-5832 GCA_041752855.1 Thermosynechococcaceae cyanobacterium | reverse complement strand
TGCGATCGCCCTTCAAGCCATTTTTGCATTTGCCGCAGAGTGTCTCAAAGAAGACGTATTTTACACATCACTCCTGACCGCTGAGGCAGGCTAGCCATGCGGCTTCTAGTAAACGAAAATTTTCCCTTGCTTAGCGTCAAGTTAATACGGCAAGCAGGCTATGACATTGCTTCAATTACCGAGGATTGCCCAGGGATAGAAGATATAGAGGTTTTGACCCGTGCGGTCAACGAACAAAGGATTATCCTGACCTTTGACCGCGATTACGGTGAACTTCATCTATCGCTTAAGAAAACCATCGCCAAGAGGAGTGATCTATCTTCGGTTTCGTCCCCGTTCCCCAGAAGAAACAGCCGCAATATGGCTAAACCTCTCGCAAACTGAGGGACTACAATTCGAGGGACGGTTTACGGTTGTCGAGCGCGATCAGATTCGCCAGCGTCCTCTTCCGTAGCTTGATGAACTCATTAGTGAAAGTTCCTGACAAGAAATGGATAGAAGCTATGATGCATAGGACTTCCAATCAATAGAGGTCATTGTCGTAAAGCGAAAGATCCATAAAGATGCTGCCTAACCCCTCACAAACGCCTGAAAGTTTTGAACAAAGACTCAATGCCCATCCTGATCTGAGAGCCAAATTTGAAGTGCTGCTATCGGTCGTTGAAAATGCACAAGGCGACCTGATTCGAGCCGATGCAGCAGAGCAACGGGTGTAGGTGCAAAAACGTTTGTCCATGGGGTTGGGGATGGTGCGCCTTGGATCGCGACACAAATAGATACCCTTTTGGGTGAACCAGGTCGCTTCTTACTGGATTTCTATCATGTCTGCGATTATCTTGCGGATGCGAGTCGTGTTTGTGCCCCCAATGACCCCAAAGCTTGGATGGAGCAGCAGAAAAGACGACTCAAGCAAAATCATTTTAGGGCTGTTCTTAAAGCGCTTCTGCCTTTTCAAGAAGCTGATTCGGTTCCCGAAAAACAGGCTCCAGTTAGGGCGGCCTATCGATATCTTCACAATCGACCGCAGCACTTGGACTATAAAAGCGCGATTTCAGAAGAGTTGCCCATTGGTTCAGGCGAAATTGAGAGTGCTCACCGCTACATCATTCAATTCCGATTGAAACGTTCTGGTAGTTGGTGGACAGTTGAAAAATCTGAAGCCATGTTAGCCCTCAGGGTCTTACGGGCTAATCAAGATTGGGATGACTATTGGCCCAATCTCACGTCCAGCAATGCTTAACAGGAGCTTTCACTTTTAATTACAGCCAATCAGCATTGCTCTTGGCTCAATCAGATTGAGATTTGGTTTAGCATTTTGGCACGTAAGCTATTGCGTCGTTCGAGCTTCAACAGTAAGTCACAGCTCAAAAACCGTATTCTGGAGTTTATCAAGTACTTCAACCGCACGATGGCAAAGCCATTTAAGTGGACTTATAAGGGTAAGCCTTTGACCGCTTAAATAGTTGGCTTACTTTAGCCAAGCGGTACTAGCTCAACACTTTTCATAAAGCATCCCTACGCACAACGTAACTCAATCTCTTGGACAATCTCTAAACCCTCGAACTAAAATAGAAGAGCGCACCTCGAATATAGGGGTAAGAGTAGAATCTCAATTGTCAGAGAAGCGTTGTCGGTCATTTTCTACGCTTACCTCAGATTAGCTCTAGTTTTACACACTAGGAGGCTTGACTATGATTTTCCTCCTCTCGGCGATCGCCCTCCTCATCTCAGGATTCCTCACATTAGGCTACATCGGCGTCCCCCTCTGGACTTGGACGATCTACACCGCAACAGCCCTTTGGATCGCTCAAACTCCCGCTTGGCTATGGTTAGTTTTTGGTGTAGTTGCAGCCATTCTGAATATTCCCAAACTGCGGCAAATTCTCCTAACTTCGCAACTTGTCAAAGCAGTTCGAGCCTTAAAGCTACTGCCCAATATTTCTGAAACCGAAAAAGCTGCCATCGAAGCTGGAACCGTTTGGGTTGAGGGTGAATTCTTCTCTGGCAAACCCAACTTTCAGCGCATCCTCAACGAACCCTATCCCCAAATCACCCCCGATATCCAAGCTTTCTTAGATGGCCCCGTTGAGCAGGTCTGCCGCATGGCAACCGATTGGGAGATCTACCAGCGCAAAGATCTTCCCCCAGACGTGTGGAACTACCTTCGTCAAGAACGCTTCTTTGGCATGATGATTCCCAAAGAATACGGCGGGTTAGGGTTTACTAACCTGGCCTATAGCTCTGTGATGACAAAGCTGGCCTCCCGCTCCTTTACCCATGTTGCTACCGTCGGTGTTACCAATTCTCTTGGCCCCGCAAAGCTGCTACTGCGCTATGGTACGTCAGCCCAAAAAGAATACTACCTGCCGCGCTTAGCTCGTGGTGAAGACATCCCCTGCTTTGCGCTCACAGAACCTCACGCGGGTTCCGATGCTGCCAGTATTACTTCTCACGGCGTGGTATTTAAAGGCGAAGATGGACAGCTTTATTTGCGATTGAACTGGCAGAAGCGGTATATCACTCTAGGGGCGATCGCCACACTCCTCGGTCTTGCCTTTCGTCTTCAAGATCCTGAAAATCTCTTGGGCAAAGGCGAAGACGTAGGTATTACCTGTGCGTTAATTGCGACTAATACCCCTGGTGTCATCCAAAACCGCAGACATGACCCAATGGGTGTCCCCTTCTACAACTCACCCCTAGAAGGGAAAGATGTCGTCATTCCCATTGAGCAAATTATTGGCGGCGTTGCCCAAGCAGGCCAAGGCTGGAAGATGCTGATGCAGTCTCTTGCCTCTGGGCGTGGCATTAGCTTCCCCGCAACCTGTACGGGAGTTGCAAAACTGGTTTCTCGAGTGGCAGGTGCCCATGCCGTGGTTCGCAAACAGTTTGGCCTCTCCATCGGTCGCTTTGAAGGCGTGCAAGAACCCCTCGCCCGTATTGGTGGCCTCACCTATATAATTGATGCCGTGCGCCTCTTCACCTGTGGCGCGGTGGATGGGGGTGAACAGCCAGCGGTGGTTTCAGCGATCGCCAAGTACAGCACCACAGAACTCTCTCGTCAAATCATCAACGACGGTATGGATATCCTCGGCGGCTCCGGCATCTGTCGCGGCCCTCATAATCTGTTGGCGAATATCTATACCGCCACTCCCATTTCCATCACAGTAGAAGGTGCAAATATTCTCACCCGAACCCTCATGATTTTTGGGCAGGGTGCCATTCGCAGCCATCCCTATGTCTATGCCGAAATTGAGGCACTACAGCAGTCGGACGTTGCCGCTTTTGATCGGGTGATTTGGCAGCATCTGGGGTCAACGGTTCGCCATAAAGTTAGAACCCTTCTGCTAAGCCTGACACGAGGAGCCTTAGCGCGATCGCCTGTCCAGGGTTCAACCGCACGCTACTATCGCAAACTGGCCTGGGCCACCGCCACCTTTGCCCTCTTTAGCGACTTCGCCATGATGGTTTTTGGCGGTACCCTCAAACGGCGAGAAACCCTCACCGGACGATTTGCCGATGTGCTGACCTGGCTGTATCTGGGCACTGCTACGCTGCGACGGTTTGAAGCAGAGGGTCGTAGGCCGGAAGATCTCCCTCTTGTGGACTGGGCGATGCAGTATACCTTTGCCCAGCTTCAGCAGGCGTTTGAAGGGCTATTTGCAAACCTAAGTCCTGTCCTGCGTCCGTGGGCAATGCTTTGGCGACTTAACCCCATTGGCACTATGCCCTCCGATGACTTGGGGGCTAAAGTCGCAAGCATTTTGCAGACCACAGGGGCACAGCGTGATCGCCTCACCCAAGGCATCTATCTCCCCACCCATCCCGATGAAGCCTTGGGTCGGTTAGAGCAAGCCATGCAGTTGACCCTCCAAACAGAACCCTTTGCAAAGGCCATCAAAGCCGCTAGTCTTAACGGTCAAATCTCGAAAACAACACCCGATCAAATGACTGAAGCGGCGGTAGCAGCAAGCATCATAACCGCAGAACAAGCGAGGCTGGTTAGGGATGCGGCGATCGCCCGTAATGCCGCCATCCAAGTTGATTCCTTTGCAATAACAGAGGCTTCGCAAGCAACCTCGCTGGATTGGAATTCAGAACAGCTACTTTCTTCTCAGGAGAAGCTCCTTAAATTTTAACGACTCGAAAATTCCTTTTAAATTCCAGATAGGAACTCAGCGCTTGGCAAAATTGACCGGATCCTGATCTCGGCGATGTTTGAAAGGAATTGGGGGACCTTGGCGATCGCCTACCAGTGCCGCCGTTTTCTCCAAAGATTCCCGCAGTCGTTTAGCCGCGTAGATCGACATATCTCTAGGGACATTGATGCGATCGCGCAGGTATCGAAGCGCCGCATCCGACCCACTCGGCGGTGTGCAGCTTTCGCCTGTCATGAGGTGCGTGAGGGCACAGCGTAGCGCTTCATCAAATATTGCGTCATCATTCGCAGGGTTAACGCGAATAAGGTTGGTGCGGTGCTTGATTACGCGCTGAAGTGCCTCTGTGCGAGAGGTTTCTGGCTCTGGATAGGTAACATCGGGTAGCCCCAGCCAAGGGCCATTATCAACTCGTGACTTATTGATGTGCATTTGCGGCTCATCGTTTTCCCAGCAGCCCCCCATTTGGGGCGGTAAATCATGGACGTGGGTATGGAAGTCACTTTGGGTGCCTCGGTAGGTGGGGCGGCTTTCCATACCGTCAAACCATGCGGCAAAATAAGGGTTTTCTTCTCGTAGAGAATAGCCTTTGTAGTAGTAAAGGCTGGCGTTCATGCGCTCAACATAGGGCGTAAAGATAACGTCAGCCGTGCCAAAGTCTTCTAAGAAGTATGGCCCTGGCGTGCGACTGAGGGCTGCTTCTACCTGGGCAACAACGGCGGTAAACTGGTCACGGCTTTGCCGATCTTCGCGTGAAGAGCGGGTTGGACGGCAGAGCCAGTTACACCAAGCTCTAAATAAAAGTCGCTCCAGTTGTCGCAGAGGGAGGACGGCTGGGTCTTTCATGCCCAGACCCAGCGAGCCGAAGACACGCTCTAGGGCAATTAAAATATCGTCGCTTTCTGTAATGATGCGTCCATCTAGCTCGAGGGCAGGCAGCATACCAGAGGGAACCTTGCGCCTGTACCAAGTTTCCTTTTCGCCGTAACAAAACATGGTGACTTTCTCGATGCGGTAGGGAATCTGCTTTTCCTCTAACCACAGCCATATTTTTTGGCAGTAGGGGCACCAGGCATGGTTATCACGGTAGAGCGTCACGCGCACGTCTGCTTCGGTTTGTCCAAATAGACGCAGCCGAGCCTGGGCATTGGTGGGGCCATTGACGGTATCAATGTGGAAGTCTGTCAGGGCTTCTAAATCTGACCAGCTTAAGGCGGCGATACTCATAGTTACAGGGTTGATGACTTCTCCATTCTGCTACATCTAGACCTCACCAGTGTCCTCTGCCGTAGCCTACGCCCTTTTAACAGACCTTTGCAGACTGCTTCTTGCTTAAATATCCGACCATGCCCGACTGACAATCCGATCAGCAATTTTTTAAGCTACAGGCGCAGCACGAGATCAATCCACAGCATCTCACCGTTAAAATCGCCACTCGTATTATGCAAACTCAGATCTCTACTCAACTACCTTCTGACCTCAATCCACAAAACTTACCCCAACACGTCGCCGTCATTATGGATGGCAATGGCCGCTGGGCAAAAAAACGCGGTTTCCCACGCATTGTGGGCCATCGCCAAGGAGCCAAAACCCTCAAAGACCTGCTGCGCTGCTGCAAAGATTGGGGTATCCCAGCCCTCACCGCCTATGCTTTTTCCACAGAAAACTGGCAGCGCCC
>JBGSVR010000237.1:0-4611 GCA_041752855.1 Thermosynechococcaceae cyanobacterium | reverse complement strand
TAAAATCCCGTAGCTCATCTATAGGTTTCGGTTCTGAGTTATTACTCTGATCCTCAGATATGTCTTCCATAAGTGTCAACAGACTCTAGAGCTATGATAGATTCTAAATATTTTACAACTGATTTAGGACTGCTATATTACCACATTTTGAGGGAACTCTATTTATAAATGACTTTGCTGTGAGTGGCCTTATTAATAAAGGTGGAATTGTTGATAAAGTACTTGCAGGAAATCTAGATTCCTCATTGACATTAAGTATTAAAGCAGCAAAAGGATTTCCTTTTTCCTTTAATGAATCATTTTTACCTAAAACTTTTAAACACAGAAAAGTTGATGATTCACAGCTCTTTCCTGACTATCCTTATCGTGATGATTCTATTCTTATTTGGGAGGCGATACATTCATGGGTTTCTAGCTATCTAAAACTGTATTACACAAGTGATGAAGATGTTAAAAATGATATTGAGCTTCAATCTTGGCTAGCCGAGTTAATTAGTCAAAAAGGCGGAAAAATATCAGGGATTGGTGAAGTTGTTGAAGTTGTTAAAAGTGGAATAAAAGCTAAAGAATTCAAAATAATGACTTTGAATTATTTAATCGATGCAACTTCTCATATTATCTTTACCTGTAGTGCTCAACATGCTGCTGTCAATTTCCCCCAATCATCTTTAATGACCTATATGCCTAATATGCCCCTTGCTGCATATAAAAAAGATGACAACACAGCTCAATCAATACAAGGATTAGATGAAAATGAATATTTTTCAGTGCTTCCTTCTCAAGCCCAGTCAGAAGTTCAGATGAATATCACATATTTGCTTGGATCAGTCTATTACACTAAACTGGGCTGCTATGAAAGTAAATATTTTAATGACTGTAAAATAAATGAGCATTTAGATAAATTTAAATCCCATCTATTAGAGATAGAAAAAATTATTGATCAAAGAAATGAATCTCGCCCTACCTATTACAATATACTCAAGCCCTCAAAAATACCTCAGAGCATTAATATCTGATGTACACGTTGTCATTACCCCTAAGGATAGTTATTTCAGGGGTAGTAGTGGACTGAGCAATGCAACCCCAACGTACTTGTCCCCTGCGGTCATGCAAAACGTTGATGAAGTTGAAAAAGTACAGTCTACGGCGATCATCTGAGCATTGAGGAGGCTGGGAAAATAAACCACCGCTCGCCGCGAGGCGTTCCAGGGGGCTGCTATGTGATGGATTAAGTGGGAGGCGTTGCAGACCGTAGCAGCCCCCTGAACTGCTAAAAGGATAGCGTTTGCGGTTCGGCTAGGTCGGGAAGAAACGTTCTGACGCTAGGGTCAATCACAGCCACTCAGGAGCGTTTCTCCCTCCCCTGCCTCAAGCCACCATCTGCATTAGCCGGAGCCATGCCACCACACCGGACGATCGCAGAGGCAACCGCAAAACCTTTGTCTAGCATCCGTTGCGTTCGCGTATGGTGCTTTGGGTAGAGGGTGGAATGGGGAGGGCGATCTCCCAGCCCCAGCCAGCATCCGCAAGGCAGTCGCAATGCGATCGCTTCTAAGCTGTAGCAAGTGTCTGCAATCGCACAGGCTATTGAGGGGGCGACACAGGACTGTTTTTTCCGATTGAAGCCTCACCCAGTCCAGACAGTTCAACCGGAGGACGATCTGGGAACTCAGCAACCAGGCGTAAACTACCACCCATTGAAGTGACATACTCTCGTAGCGTCGAGATGAGCAAATCTGCCCGTTTCTCAATCCGAGATACATTCTCTTGGCGGATATTTAGTAGTTCAGCAACTTTTACCTGAGTCAGTTGTCTGGCCTGTCGAAGAGACTGCAACGACATTTCTTCTGCAATCAGTTGCTGAGCATGAGCATTAATGGTTTCCTGGCGATCGCTTGGGAGACTTGCCAGCTTTTGTCTGAGGGTCGTTGCCATCTTTTTTTCTCTTTCTCAATTGGTCAAGATGTTTATCAAAGCGCCGATCCGCCGTTTCAATGAGCCGCTTGTAGAACTGCTTTTCGCTCACCCCTGACTTATCTCCAGCAACCAGCAAAATTGCCTGTCGTTCTGGGTCAAAGCTAAAGGCAACTCTCCAAACTCCATCGCCAGCGTAAAATCTAAGCTCTTTCATATTGCTATGGCGGGAGCCTTTTAAGGTATCGACTGTGGGGCGACCTAGACCTGGGCCAAACTGTTCGAGCAGTAAAGCTTTCGCAAGAAAGACATCCTGCACCTCTGCCGTTAGTGCATCAAACTCAGTTTCAAAATCCTCATAAAACTCAATTTCCCACTGCATGACACCCTTCAATCATAGCTAAATATGCTTTCAAACGCATAGACCTTGTAAATCATACTTTACTCAGCGTGGGAGCGATCTCCATTCACTACCGCCCCGCCCCCGTCAGCACCCGCTCAGGCACCACTAGCGCCAACCCCTGCAAAATCCCCATCTGAGCGCCAGCATTAACGCCCTCCCAGACCGCAGCCCATTGATGCGGCTTGAGCCAGTCGTAAAACACCTCGACGAGACTCGGCAGCAGCTCATCCATCGGTAAATCTGCCAACTCATTAAGCACACCTGAAATGGCCTGATGACTTTCTCTGTCTACATCTGAGACGGTTTCAATATTGTTCATTTTGCTATTAGAACTATCTATAAGCGAAATGAACAGACCCCAGTATCGCGCAATCGTCCCTCTGGGTATGGATGTCAGCGCCGCAACCAGCTTTTGAGTCACCGTCTGCCCAGTAGTCTTGAGTTGCAGAATGGCTGCTTCAATGGCAATCCTCACCCGTTCAGTCTTGTGAGCCGCATCCGGTGTCAGGTCACGAGCTTTGACTTGCTGTACCGGAATATCCATCTCAATATTGGAAATCAGCACCACCCGCAGCACCTCATCCAGCCGCCGATGGGCACGAAGCCGCCCGATCGCCTGATGAATCTCAGCCAGCACCGCCCGATTCACAAATGCCTTAAAGCCTGCTTCGGCTCCGCTCAGCACGAGTTCATCCTCAACAGACGGGTACTCGCCAGTCACTACGGCAAACTCAGCCGCAAGGTCATTGAGGTTACGGCAGGGCGCACCAATGAGAATCAGCGTCTTCACCTCAAGGAAATCATTCACCCCTCTTGAGTCACGCCACCACGCACCATCGGCATTATATTTTTTGTAGTCCATTACTCTGGTTGTCTGGTCTTGCTGCTGGTAATGCCCAACAATTGCCGCCGTCCTTTTGACCTGATCACCCCCGCGATTCATGCCAGCGCGACCGATATCCGTCACCTGAATCAGCTCCAGATTCCCCGCTGTAGGAATGACTTGACGCACCACCAGAATTTCATCAGGCGCACAGCCCAACTTCAGCGCCAGGTCTTCACGCGAGAGGGTGCCATCGAGAAACACATTCCCCGCAGCGGCTTGAGCTAGGAACCGATGGCGCGGCGCAGGTAGGGTGAGGGTTAGGCCAAAGCGATTCACCTGCACACAGCCAGACGCACCCTGTAAAATCCGCAGCAAGGGTGCCAGCCATTGTTTAATGACCTGCTCTCTGGCCTGAGACGCAATCTGAGAATCATGCTCAGTGAACTTCTTGCGGAGTTCTTTGGGTAGGTCAGCGAGATCCACACCATAGTCTGAAGTGGAGTTGAGAAATCCTAGATGCGGCATGAGGAGCTGTGAGATTGCCCCAACATCCACACCGCCCACATCTGGCAAACGCCCTTTCACTTCGGTGTAGTCCAGCCCATGCCGACCGAGATTGACCGAGCCATCGAGTAGCGGCAGCAGCGCCGTGAGCAAGGGCTGAACCATGCAGAACAGCTCAGGATAAGGCAGTAGTGCAGAAATGGTTTGCTGAAGGTCAGCGAAGGTCACGCCGATGGACTGCTTGACCTTAAAGTTCTGTCCTGGTTCATCCCAGATGAGTAGGGCATTCTCAAAAGCAAAATCATCAGGGTTGGGCAGACTATCAGGGTGCGCTCTCAGCAGGGGTGCCCCTAACGTATTGCGGCGCTGATTCAGGTACCCATAGCCAGATCCATCGGCATTGATGCAGGCTTCACGGAGGATGCAGGTTCCACAGATGAGAGATGCAGTATCGGCACCAGAGACATTTTTGTCGCGCAGGGTATTGAGGACACCCATGCGGCTACAGTTGGCGGTCACAGCGGGGACATCGCCTTTTGTGGAGCGCTGAAGTCTAGAGCCGCTATTGCTCGATATCCGAATCAGGCCACCATGTCGCGCTTCAAGATCAGACCAGCCGTTGCCACGCCCCAATGTCTCAACCGTTGGATTGCGATGCTGGTCAGATAAATAGATGACCTGCTGCACTCCGAAGGTTTCAGGCGTAACGCAGCCGCTGTCATAGCTTTTGCCTGTTCCAGGTGCGGAGGTGTCGAGAATGTAGCGGTAGCCAGATGCCCTTGCCTGTTGCCAAGTTTGGAGGCGATCGCCTGATTTGTATTCGTGAACTAGAGTCTGAGTCCGGTAATGTCCATTGCGACGTTGTAAGCTGCGCTCTGAATCGTTCGCTCTTTGCTCAAAACGGACTCGAAGGCGATTTCGATGGGTGCCCAATCGAAGAAGGGAAATTCGTTGCCGTTTTCGT
>JBGSVR010000236.1:0-2851 GCA_041752855.1 Thermosynechococcaceae cyanobacterium | reverse complement strand
TAACCCCGAAGTGGCTAAAGCGCTGCATAAGGCCGTTGCGGTTAAGCAGTACGACCACTACGAATTTTACAAAAACCTGCTCCAGAACCGTCCTGTTACGGCAATGCGAGATCTGCTGGAGTTTGAAGGCGATCGCCCTTCAATCCCCGTCGAAGAAGTCGAGTCTGTCGAGACCATCATGCAGCGCTTCTGCACGGGCGGCATGTCTTTGGGGGCGCTGTCGCGGGAAGCCCATGAGATTTTGGCGATCGCCATGAACCGCATTGGCGGCAAGTCTAACTCCGGTGAAGGCGGAGAAGACCCCGTGCGCTACGAAGTGCTAGACGATGTAGACGCTGAAGGGAGATCGGCGCTGCTGCCTCATCTCAAAGGTTTACGAAAGGGCGACACCGCAAACTCTTCCATTAAGCAAATTGCCTCGGGTCGCTTTGGGGTAACGCCCAAATACTTGGTCAGCGCCAAGCAGCTTGAGATTAAAGTGGCTCAAGGTGCAAAGCCAGGGGAAGGCGGTCAGCTCCCTGGCAAAAAAGTGAGTCCTTACATTGCATCTCTGCGGCGCTCTAAGCCAGGGGTTACGCTCATTTCTCCGCCGCCCCACCACGATATCTACTCTATTGAAGATCTCGCGCAGCTCATCTTTGACCTGCACCAAATCAACCCTCAGGCTCAGGTTTCCGTCAAGCTGGTGGCAGAAGTGGGTATTGGCACCATTGCGGCAGGCGTGGCAAAAGCCAACGCAGACATCATCCAAATTTCGGGTCATGACGGCGGCACGGGCGCGTCCCCCCTTAGCTCGATCAAACATGCGGGTAGCCCGTGGGAGCTGGGGCTAACCGAAGTACATCGTGTTTTGATGGAGAACCAACTGCGCGATCGCGTGATGCTGCGCGTTGATGGCGGACTCAAGACGGGCTGGGACGTTTTGATGGCAGCGCTCATGGGCGCAGAAGAATATGGCTTCGGCTCGATCGCCATGATTTCTGAGGGCTGTATTATGGCGCGGATCTGCCACACCAATAACTGCCCCGTGGGTGTTGCCACGCAGCAGGAGAATCTGCGACTGCGCTTTACAGGTATTCCAGAGCATGTCGTCAACTTCTTTGCCTATGTTGCTGAAGAAGTCCGTTCTCTACTCGCAAAGTTGGGCTATCGCTCCCTCTCAGAAATCACGGGTCGCGCCGATCTGCTGAAGGTACGCACTGACGTACAGGCTTCTAAAACCGCAGCGCTTTCTTTAGACTGCCTCACGCAGCTCCCCGATACCCGCACGGATCGGACTTGGCTGAACCATGAAACGGTTCACAGCAATGGCTCTGTGCTAGACGATGAGCTATTAGCGGATGCCAGCATTCAGCTTGCCATTCACACCCAGTCCAAGGCCGAAAAAACCTACCCCATTGTAAATACCGACCGCACCGTAGGGACGCGAATTTCAGGGGCGATCGCCAAGAAATATGGCGACACTGGGTTTAAGGGGCACATCACCCTCAATTTTCAAGGTAGTGCAGGCCAAAGCTTTGGCGCATTTATTCTGCCAGGGATAACCCTTAACCTGATGGGGGAAGCCAATGACTATGTAGGCAAAGGCATCCACGGCGGTGAAATTAATATTAAACCTGCGCCAGAAGCCACCTTTAATGCCGCAGATAACGTCATCATTGGCAATACCTGTTTGTATGGCGCAACGGGTGGCGCTCTCTTTGCCAACGGCAGGGCTGGGGAACGCTTTGCGGTACGAAACTCCAAAGCCAACGCCGTCATTGAAGGCGCTGGCGATCACTGCTGTGAGTACATGACGGGCGGCGTTATTGTCGTCTTAGGGCCAACGGGTCGTAACGTGGGCGCGGGGATGACGGGTGGCCTAGCCTACTTTTTAGACGAAGAGGGGAGCTTCCCCACTAAGGTGAATCCTGAAATTGTGCAGATTCAGCGGGTGATTACTAAAGCGGGTGAGCAGCAGCTTAAGGATCTGATTGTGGCTCATCATGAGCGGACGGGCAGCGCTAAAGCTCAGGAAATTTTGGAAGACTGGTCAAGCTATCTGCCTAAGTTCTGGCAGGTGGTGCCTCCTTCTGAAGCCGATCAGCCCGAAGCAAATCTACAGGCAGAGTCAAGTAAGGTTTTAACCACGACTCCTTGAGGCTGTGTGTGAAACCCCTTAATGGACTGCCGTATACACAAGTCTTATAAAATCCCCTCCTCGGAGGGGTGCCCGTAGGGCGGGGTGGGTTAGTCAGTAGCGCCATGACTAACCCACCCCTGCCCCTCCCGAGAGGGGATTGATGAATCGGTTTACGGCAAACTCTTTACAGCCGGAAAACGTTTAAACTTGTGTGTACAATTCTTAACGAGAAAGTCCATCGACGGCTTTTTCCATTTTGTCATCAGGGTTCTGAGACTTTAATTTTGGCGATAGCCCAACTAAAAATTGGTTGATTGAGGTACGGGTATTAAGGCTCATGCTGCTGAGCGGGTTGGGTAAAACGCGATCGCCAAAGCCAATAAAAACAAATGCAATAAAGCCCAACGGCAAAGCCAGCTTTTTCATATCCATAGCGCAGTGAAACCCTAGTAATAAATTGCCGCTGCTTCTAGCAACCAAGTCAACAGCTTTAGTTTTAGGGTACCCATCGTGATGGATGGATAAGACGCTTCCAAAAGCTATCGCACCGCCGCTGCTGCTGCCGCTACCTCAGGTCTTTGAGCCTGCTCTATACTTCAAACGGTCATTAACTGAGCTTTCTGAAGAGACTGAAAACGTAGAGTGAGTAACGATTTTAGTTCTTTTTTATGGGTAATGTGAGCATTCTCAATACAGTTGGAGATAGCTGTCTGAAACCCAGCAAAATCC
>JBGSVR010000235.1:0-3935 GCA_041752855.1 Thermosynechococcaceae cyanobacterium | reverse complement strand
ATCGGCGATCGCCGCCAGCCCCCCACTCATGTCGCCATAGAGAGTGCAGTACCCTACTGCCACCTCAGACTTATTGCCCGTTGAGATGAGCAGACGACCGAACTTGTTGGCGATCGCCATCAGCAGGTTGCCTCTGATTCGTGCCTGAATATTCTCTTCAGCCAGACCCGATTCTGTCCCCGCAAATAAGAGCGCAAGGGACTGATTAAACCCTTCCATAAGGGGCACAATGGGGATTGTTTGGGTTTCAATACCTAAGTTTTGAGCTAGCGCTAACGCATCAGCAATCGAGTGATCAGAACTGTAGGGAGAGGGCATGAGAACGCCTAGGACATTGGTTGAGCCGAGAGCTTCTGCGGAGATCGCCGCCACCAGTGCCGAATCAATACCGCCGCTTAACCCCAGCACCACCTGCTTAAAGCCGCACTTATGGGCATAATCCCCAACGCCTAACACCAGCGCAGCCCAAATTTCTTCGGTAGGCTGCTGGGGGCTGGGCGCAATTTGAGCAAAGGAGAGTTCTTGGCGCTTATCGTCATAGTCCACCGTAATCAAATCTTCTGCAAAGGCTTTGCCCCGCGCCGCTATCTGTCCTGACTTGCTGACGGCTAAGCTGCGTCCATCAAAAATAAGATCGTCGTTTCCACCCACCTGATTGACATACAAAATCGGAAGGCTGTAGCGGGCTGCTGTATGACTTAACATTGCCTCTCTGATAGCCTGCTTGCCTACACAAAACGGTGAAGCGGATAAATTGATGACCAGATCAGCCCCCTGCTCTACCAACTCTGCGATAGGGTTGGCGGCGTAGCTGCGATGCCCCCAAAACGAATCTTCATTCCATAAGTCTTCACAGATGGTAATGCCGAGACGCAGCCCGTCTAAGGTCATGATGCCGCTCTCGGTGCCAGAGGCAAAATAGCGATCTTCGTCAAAAACGTCATAGGTCGGCAGCAGCCGCTTATGAAAAAAGCGCGGGGGCTTATTGCGCTCTAGCCAAACGGTGCTGTTGTAGAGGGGCTTTTCGCCGTAGGTTAAGGCGTTGAGATTGCGATCCACCGTCCCCACTAAGACCGCTAATGTTTGGGGCAATGCAGCAGTCAGTGGCTCCAAAGCCTGTTCTAAGCTGTTCACAAAGGCCGGATTAAGCAGCAGGTCACGGGGCGGATAGCCACAAAGCGAGAGTTCGGGGGTTAAGAGCAGCCTTGCGCCCCTCTCTGCGGCAGCGTGCGCCGCGCTCAAGATTTTCTGGGCATTGGTGGCGATATCCCCCACAAGTGGATTGAGCTGGGCGATCGCAATTTTCATGGGGTTACTACTTTGGCTCTCATTTCGGATTTGGGTAACGAACAAACACCACTGCCCTTTATCTTTATTAAAGTAAACCATTGCGCCAACCCTCAAGCGCTGACGACACAGATGCTAAAAATCAAAGATAGCTTAGGGATTGTATGGGCTTGGGCAATGCTGGCGCAGGTCGCTTCAGCTCAGTCACTGTGTCCTCCACAACTGGGCACTGCCATTGATGCCATCATTCAGCAGCCGTCTTTGAGAACCGCCTACTGGGGAATTTTGGTACAGGATTTAAACGACGGCTCTACGCTCTACGCCTACAACGCAGACCAGCTATTTCTGCCTGCCTCTAATGCAAAGTTGCTTACCACTGCCGCTGCTCTAGCTGTCTTAACCCCTCAGTTCAAACCGCAAACGCCATTTTTTACCACGGGTCAGCCACCCATCTTAGATACCCTGCGCGTGGTGGGTCAAGGCGACCCCAGCCTCAACGAAAAGCAGTTGGAACAAGTTGCAGGCATTCTCCAGTCTAAAGGGGTACGAAGCATAGACACCCTAGTGGGGGATGACTCATTTTTTACGGGCAACCTGATTGAACCAAGCTGGTCTTGGGAAGACTTACAAGGGGGGGATGGATTGCCGATCAATAGCCTTATGCTCAACGGCAACGTGTTCTCAATGCAGCTCACGCCTCAGCAGATTGGACAGCCCGTGCGATCGCAGTGGCTTTCTGCTGGCATCCGTAAGGATGTAGTGGTCAAAAATCAAATGGTTACAGTCAGTGCCTCCGCGCCTGAGTCGATTGAAACCGATTGGCAAGGCAATCAGCTCATCCTCAAAGGTCAGCTTCGAGCAGGTTCAGCCGCCGAGACGATTGATATACCAGTCCCCAACCCTGGTCTGAATTTTCTAGAGCGGTTTCGGGCGATTTTGGGCGATCGCCAAATCCAAGTTCGCCAAGTATCTCTTGCTACTACTGCCGCCCCTCAACCTCAATCAGCGCCCATCGCCTCTATTCCATTTCCGTCTTTCAGCACACTCATGTCCGAGATCAATCAAAACAGCAATAATTTCTACGCAGAATCCGTGCTTCGGCTGCTTGGAAAAACAGCGCAAACAGTCGGCTCATCTCCCTCGACCGCTCAGCAAGGGTTAGCTGCGCTTAAGCAAGCCCTAACACGGCTAGGGGTGAATTCTTTGGGCTACCAGCTTGTAGACGGGTCTGGGCTATCGCGCAAAAATTTAGTAAGTCCAAGAGCAATCGTCCAGACTCTAAAAGCAATGGCTCAACCTCAGTACCGCGACAGCTTTCGTGCGTCTCTGCCCCTAGCAGGCCAAAGCGGAACACTGCGACGGCGGTTTGTAGGCACGGTCGCACAAGGGCGGCTGTGGGCTAAAACCGGAACGCTTCAGGGCGTGACGGCGTTATCTGGCTATCTTGATCGCCCAGATCAGCCGCCCTTGACGTTTAGTATTTTGGTGAACAACTCAACTCAACCCACTACTGTCCTTCAGCAGGCGGTTGATCGGGTTGTGATGGCGATCACACAGCTCAAGCGCTGTCCATCACTGCCCAATAACCTGTAAATATGAGAATTTTAAGAGCGGTTCAGTCTGTCTAAAGAGCAGATTCAATTCTCTCTAAAGACGAATAGATTGATCCCGAGCCTTTTAGATACAGTTAAGACTGTGAATCACTTGATCCCCTCCGCAAGCCTTTTTATGCTCAAAATAGTAGTTCTCAGAAAATTCACATTTTGTCTTAAGGTTTTCGCTGGGATCAATCCGATTTCTTGATGCAAGATAGAAGTAGGGCTTATCTATCAGCTTTTATCTTGCTTCACACTCAAGTTATTTTCTTCATTATTTTGAGTCGTCTATGCGTTAAATCCAAATTTCTCAGCTCCTCGCCCATGCTTAGCCTTAACTAAACGCATCGCAAAATATCTAGTTTGCATAGACGAATTTACTTTTAATCGCAACCATCACAACACAGGACTTTAAAATGACACAGATAGAAACAGTAAGATGCCCCAACTGCGGTCGCTACGGAGAAAGACATCACATTGAAGAGAGCCATCTCATTCGGACTCAATGTCCAGAGTGTGATTACCTTCTCGTAAGCTGTAGCTTAACGGGGAAAGTGATTGAGTGTTACGCCCCTGGCTTATCTACAGCATCGGTCATGCTACACCGCAGAATTTCTAGCCCTAGGGTAACGGCAGCTTACTAAGCGACATCTCATTTAAAAAAGGTTTAAGTTCTCAGCCTTTAATAAATTACCAACATGAAGTTTGCTTCAACCAAAGAAATACCGCACTCTATATAGAGTGCGGTATTTCTCTTTAAGAGTTATAGACCATCACTCCAGCCCTCTCCCTAGGGAGAAGGGGCTAGGGGATGAGGGTCATAAGCGTAAAAACTCTAACCCATTAATTTACTGAGTTATTAATTTACGATCTTTACAGCTACTCAACAGCCTGGGGCAGAAGCTCTTGAGTCTTCTCTGGATGAAGAACCGCAACCTGACCCTCTTCATTCACGTCCACGATAATCTTATCGGTTTCCCGAATCTTGCCGGACAGAATCTCTTCCGCCAAACTGTCTTCTAAGAGCCGCATAATCGCACGACGGAGGGGACG
>JBGSVR010000234.1:0-1872 GCA_041752855.1 Thermosynechococcaceae cyanobacterium | reverse complement strand
GGATTTTGCTGGGTTTCAGACAGCTATCTCCAACTGTATTGAGAATGCTCACATTACCCATAAAAAAGAACTAAAATCGTTACTCACTCTACGTTTTCAGTCTCTTCAGAAAGCTCAGTTAATGACCGTTTGAAGTATATTTACACTAGGCCGTATGGCGGCTGCCCCAAAGCTCATGGTGACAAAATCATCCACCAAAGACTCGCGATGAGAAATCTGGAGCGTCTCAATGGCGACCTTCATACGGGCGGTTAAGTTTAAAGCTCCCTTGAGATCGGCTTGGGGCAAGATAATGCCAAATTCTTCGCCACCGTAGCGAGACACTAAGTCTAGGGGGCGATGACAGCATTGACTGAGTGCCTTAGCAATGGTTTGCAGACACTGATCGCCCGTGGGGTGTCCATAGGTATCGTTGTAAGCCTTAAAAAAGTCTACATCGCCTATCACCATTGAAATCCATCCTCCCTCGCGCACCATTTGTCGCCACATTGCATCTAAGTGTTCATCAAAGCGACGGCGATTGGGAATCTGCGTCAGGCTGTCTAACGTCGCTAACCGCATTAACTGCTGGTTTTCTGTCTCTAAGTTTCGATTGCGTCGAGAGTCTTGCAGCAGTCGTCTCAGGCGGTGTCGCAGAATTGACCAAGCGATAGGTTTAACGATGTAGTCTATTGCGCCCCAAGCGAAAGCGCGGTTGATTGACGCCTCATCTTCACAGCCCGTCATCATCAAAATAGGGGTGTAGCTGCCCCCAGACATACGTTGAATCTGCTTACAGCACTCCAGACCATCTTGATTCGGCAAAATGACATCCAGCAGCACCAGATCAGGATGCTGCTGCTCGTAAGCCGATAAACAGGCAGATCCATCCGCTGCTTCTACAACGCGGTATCCTTCTGCCTCCAGCCAATGCCGTAATTGCATCCGCACTGCTCGGTCATCATCCACAACCAAGATTAGAGACTTGAGTAAGTTAAAGCTACTGCTGCTGCTGAGGATGCGCTCAGAGTTCATAACGGGTGACGAGATTGAGAGAGTTTATAACAAACGTGCCCCAAACATTTTGAGACTATAGACCTACAGAGAAAACATTCATGTTGAGCCGACACAAGCCAAAAGTCACACCCTTTTGCACATGACTTTGTCGCAATGTCACTGTACCGCATCGGCTCATTCTCTCCCTGAGTTTGACATATTAAGCGAGCGGAACTTGATATCCTAGAAGACTGAGCGATCTACAAGATGCCTTCCTATGCTTTCTTCTACTGTGTCTGCACCCATCACGGCATTTCCGCTTACGGCGGTGGTGGGACAAGATGCGATTAAGCTGGCGTTGCTGCTGGCGGCGCTCGATCCGGGTCTGGGAGGCGTGGCGATCGCCGGACGACGGGGCACCGCGAAGTCTGTGATGGCACGGGCGCTGCATGCCCTACTGCCGCCCATAGACGTGGTGCAAGGCTCCTTCTGCAACTGTGACCCCGCCAACCCTTCAGAATGGGATGACCAGCTCTTAGCCACCCTAGAAACTGAACATGGGGCAGTACCAGAGTCTGTCGTGATTCCAGCCCCTTTTGTACAGGTGCCGCTCGGCATTACAGAAGATCGGCTGATTGGGTCGGTAGACGTAAGCCAGTCTGTGGCGCGGGGAGAGACGGTATTTCAGCCTGGGCTATTGGCCTCAGCCCATCGTGGCGTACTCTACATTGATGAAATTAATCTGTTAGACGATCAGATTTCTAACCTGCTGTTAGCGTCTCTGACCGATGGTCGTAACCAAATTGAGCGGGAGGGGCTGAGCTTTCAGCATCCCTGCCGTCCGCTGTTTATTGCGACCTTTAACCCCGAAGAAGGGGCGCTGCGCAATCACCTGCT
>JBGSVR010000233.1:0-32161 GCA_041752855.1 Thermosynechococcaceae cyanobacterium | reverse complement strand
TGCCGCAGTGCATTCGTTGCGCGGTTAAAAGAGATTAGACCCAAGCCCACCAGCATCGCGCCCAAGAGCGGGAAGACTGGAATAAGCCAGGCGTATTCATATAAAGGTTCCATCACTTACGCTGCTGAAACATCAATTCGTAGGTTTCCAGGCAGAAAACAGTCCCATTGTGACACACTCTCTCAAAATGAAACTGTAATTTAGGATGGACAAGCAATGACTCAATTCAATCAACGTTAAGTTGGAAAAGACTTAAGGGGGGACTGAGCTTGCGTCGAAGGATCATCTTGAATGCCGAGGGACTCCAGAGCCGCACCTAGCGTTTGTAATACGTCTTCGCGACCTTTAAAGTGTTCTAAGCGATGAACCACTTTCCCTTGATAAAACAGGATTACAGTCGGGATATTCGTTAATTTAAAGTTTTTAGCCAACCAGAAATTTTCATCCGCATTGACCCGAACAACTTTCACGGGTTTTGCTGCGGTGTTTTTAAGCTGAAGCACCAGCGGCTCAATTAGCTTACAAGGCCCACACCAAGGTGCCCAAAAATTCACAAAAACCGGAACAGGAGAGCTTAAAACTTCTTCTTTAAACGCTTTTTCACCGATGGATGCAATCATAAATCCCTTATAGTCCAAGGGGGTGTTACTCAGCCGTAGGGATCATGCTACCAGGGAATGCCCGCAGATGCACGAATCATTAAGGGATGTGCCCACCAAAATAGTGCAACAAAAGCCGCGATCCCCAGGTAGGCGGGTCGAAGAAATTCCTGAAGGTTAAGGGTTTGTCGCCCCTGCAAGACGGCTAAAAATGGGATCACCGAGGTTTGAGCTTTAACTTTTGCAAAGGCATCGCCATAGCGGATGGTTAACCGCCGATCCCCATGCCAAACGGCAAATAGATGATAGCCAATCAGTCCCAATGAAGTGACAAGGGTAAAGGTGGTTCCAACCCAGAGGGTATGGGCAATACACCAAATCACCTGCCCCACCATCTGAGGATGCCTCGTGATACGGACGATCCCCGCGTCGTAAAGATGAACTTTGGGCTGCTGGATTGCCGCAATTTCGAGCAGGTTAAAAGTAGACGGGTACAGGAACAGAAAAGAAATTGCCGAGAGCATCCATACAAAGGGCATAACCCAAGGTTGTCCCTGCACCTGCCAAAGCTGAACGCCATCGTAGCGATGGTTTAAAAAATAAGTAATTAAAACGACGGCAAGGCTAATGCTAACAATGGCAAATAAAACGCGGTAAGCACGAGGGCCAACCCGTTTTTCTGCTTCTAGACGTAGGGCAGCTAAGCCGCTGTGGGCAAGGGCAAACCCTCCGATTAGCCCCAGCATGATGAAGTGAGAAGCAGAAAACCAACGATGGGGATCGGTCAAAGGATCTGGCACTGGTAAAGAAAAAGACATCATTGAGCGCGTCAAGAAGATTGTGAGGCTAAACGCTGATTCAAACCGTCGGTAGGGGCAGGTTTAGCTGAAGCTGTATGAGACACACTCAAAAAGTTTCTGCAAAACCTGCCCTTACAAAGTTTTAAGCATTGTTTAATCTTGACCTTAAAGTCTTGATTAAACGGCATAAGCCCATTCTGACCGCGTTAGGCGAATTTGTGCCAGGGTAAAAATAATGGGGATGATGCGCCCGTAGTTTGTGGCGATCGCCCTCCAGCCCAGATCTACTGCAAACCCTACCCATAGGGCACTGCTGAGCGCCGCAAATAAGCTGCGAGTGGTGGCATAGCGCAATGCCGTAGATGCAGCACCTTGACGAGCCGCCTGCGCCAGCAAAGAGCCTGACAAACTAGCCGCAGACTGATAGGTCGAAAAATAAAGCGCAAACTGCCGCGCCACTTGTCGCAGCACCATCGGACGCATCACGGAGCTGAAGGCTAAAGCACTTCCCCCCTCAACCATCAGCCGTAGGGGATCTGAGTGACAGGCAAGCGGTAAAGGCTCTGACGTAGACTGTTGAAGCGCTTCGCCAATGCGATGCACGATGTCTTGGCGATCGCTTGCAGGTATATTTTTCCAGGTGCGCTCCATCAAATGCAGAAAGATTTCAGCTTCTAAATCTGTCGTAGACAGCATGGGAGAAAACTTTAGCTTTAGGTGGCGGCACACGCGTACCAAAACCTGCCGATAGGTGACAGCCTGAGAATTGCCCTGCAAAACTGTAAACCCATCTGCGGCTAAAAACCGAAAGCGCTCTTCCATTGCATCTAGCCACTGAGCGCGATTAAGCCTCGGCACTTGGATTGGATCAACGCCCTGCAAATAGTCTAAAGGGTTAAATTTACGCCGAAACAGGATTTCGGTGAGGTCTTGTAGCTCGTCTTCTGTCGCTAACTCAAGTACAACCCGTAGTTCATCCATGCATCCTGATCGGCTCACTATGAAATTTGAGTTTTAAAACTGGATTAAAACGTCTGTTTATTAAAAGTTTGAAGCAGTTTTAGGCCATGTCACACCATCTGGCCTAAAGGGATGCCTAATTGAATAGGTATTAAGCAAATGTGCACCTTTTGGTTAAGCCAGTCTGCATTCTATCGCTAACATCAGTTCTACCGCTACTGGTCATGCGCCAGAACGCATCACTAGCCCAAGCTGTTACTCAGCCGACAAAATACTGCTAATGCCGTTTCGATTCAATAGGTCAATGACTTCATCGGCTTTGACACGATCTTGAAATGCCCCCACCTGGAGCATCGACTGCCCTTGATAGGAAGACCGAAAGGAGTCGGGGACTAATGTTTTGACGGCTTGCCGCTGATTGCTATCGGCAGCTTTAACAAACACACGATACTTAGGGTTGACCATTGCCACCTGGAAAGGCGCGGGCACACCTCCTCCTAGACCAGACGTTGCGCCAGGAGCCATCGCATTAATGTTAAGGCTGGGGGTCTTGGCGGTAATTAAATCGGGTTCGTTGCCAGCAGTCCCCAAGGGAATAGTAGAAGTGGGCACCGGCAATATGCCCGCCGCTACCGTTGGCAAACCATAGCTAGAGGAGGGTGGCGCAATGGGAAATACGCTAGAGGATGGGGACGATAAGACCGGACGGCGCAAACGCCCCGCCGAACTGGGGGCAGACGGGACTGGAATTTGAATGGGTGCCGTAATGGGATTTAACGTTCTGCCGTAGCGTGATGTAATGGGCGATCGCCCTTGAACCCCGCCTCTAAACAATGAACTTTGTCCGCCTCTAACAGACGTTCCTGGGGGCGCGGCGCTGGCAATATAGCCAGAACCCCCTTCGGTATCTCGGGTTAAGTAGATGTGACCGAGGGTTTTGCCGCTATAGGATCGCTTGGTAAACCGCCATTCTGGGTTGAGCTGAAGCTTTAGAAAACCAGGCTCCAGATTTTCTGTACGGGCAATGGCAATGGCTGAACCTTGAGAATTCCGGGCAGGGACTGCCAGCAGAACCAAATGATTATTTTCTCTTGCAATCGAAAGTCGATAGTCGAGCGCTTTATCTTGTCCGGCAATTCGCACTGAGTACCCATTGCTGTCGGTACTGCGCCCACAGATATTGGTAAAGTCAAACTTCAGCAAGAGCGGATCGACAATATTGGGGTTGCTGGGGTTCTGCTGCCAGCACTGCTTGGCGTTAGAAAGCTGCTCCAAGATTAAAAGATTGTAGCGATCGCCCTGAGCCAATGGCATCGCAACGGCGATGACGCGACCCTGATCGAGTTCCTGTTGTTCAAAAGTAGCGGCGGCGGCGGCAGACTGGACTGTACCAGAGAGGGCAAAGCCAACGCTCCAAAGTAGGGCAGTAGTGTAGACAACAGATGATGGCTTCATGGGCGATCGCACTCCTGAGGATGTAACGTGGGGAACGAAAGATCTCGGCTGTGGTGCAGCGGCTTGCACGAAGGTTATGACTGAAGACGCAGCCCGATGCTGAGCTAAACTTATGCTTTTGCGGCAAAATTTATCAAAGGCATCGAAAATACTACCTTGAATGGGATGATTTTACGTCATGGAACCATTAAGTTAACAAACTTTTTCGCCAAAAATTTAGACAGCTTTGCTAAGGATGCCCACAGATGATTCCCAAGCTGTCACTCAGTCGCCCTGTTAGGATAAGAAATGGTCTGTGGCTGCGGGTTCTGTCGGTATGGGTTGTGATGGCATGACGACGCCAAATGTTCCGCTCTATCGGATTTTAGACGCCAATTTAGACCGCGCGCGCGAAGGGCTGCGGGTGGTAGAAGAATGGTGTCGGTTTGGCTTAGATGACATTGCCTTAGCTGCCCTCTGCAAACAGCTTCGCCAAACCTTAGGCCAGTGGCACCACAGCGCTTTTCGACTAGCACGAGATACGCCAGGAGATGTAGGCACTAAACTCAGCCACACCCATGAAGAATCTCGGGCGGACGTGCCAGCCGTACTGCAAGCCAATTTATGTCGAGTTCAAGAGGCATTGCGGGTGCTAGAGGAATATGGCAAAATCTACGACCCCGCAATGGGCGCAGTCTTTAAGCAGATGCGCTATCAGGTCTACACCTTAGAAAGTAAGTTGCTGAGCCAAAATCGACATCAGCGGCTTCAGCAAGCGACGCTTTGTCTGGTGACAACTCCCGTTGATGGGTTAAATGAGACGGTAGAAGCCGCTTTACAGGGCGGCGTAAGACTGGTGCAGTATCGAGATAAGGATGCTGAAGATCCGGTGCGGCTGGAACGGGCAAAGAGGCTGCGATCGCTGTGTCATCAATATCAGGCGCTGTTTATCGTGAATGATCGTGTCGATATCGCGTTAGCGGTGGATGCCGATGGTGTGCATTTGGGGCAGCAAGATCTGCCTGTGGCGGCAGCGCGGCGTTTGTTGGGGGCAGATCGCATTATTGGGCGCTCAACGACTAATGCCCAAGAGCTGGCAAAAGCTTTGCAAGAAGGGGTTGACTACCTTGGTGTTGGACCAGTCTACGCCACGCCAACTAAAACAGATAAGGCCGTCGCGGGGTTAGACTATATTCGCTATGCCGCGACCCAGGCCGAACTGCCTTGGTTTGCGATCGGCGGGATTGATGCCCAAAATTTGTCTGAGGTAATGGCTGCGGGGGCAGGTCGAGTTGCGGTGGTTCGCGCCATTATGAAGGCGGACGATCCGGCGCAGGCTGTTAGATGGCTGCTTTCACAACTACAGCCTTTAGAACATGGAGCTTGAAATGGCAGAAATATCCCAGTTCATCGCGGTTCAGGTCAATGGAAATTTACACCAATGCCCAACAGGGCAAATGCTGCCAGATTTACTGACGCAGCTCAACCTCAATCCTCGCCTAATTGCGATTGAGTACAACGGCGACATTCTGCACCGTCAGTTTTGGGATGGACAGGCTGTGGTGGAGGGCGATCGCCTAGAAGTTGTCACCATTGTGGGCGGTGGGTAGCTGTAGCTTCTGGCTCTAAAAAACCAGCCTGTCCTGGAGGCCAAAACCGGATGTTGGCGCGCCCTATGACATTAGATTTAGGCAAAAAGCCCCAGACGTGGGAGTCGTTGCTGTTGTTGCGGTTGTCGCCCATCATAAACAGCATCCCTTCCGGCACCCGTACCGCTGGCATTTCATAGGCAGGCGGTTCGGCGATGTAGGGTTCGCTGAGGGGCACTTGATCAACATACACGCGGCCTTGATGAACCTGCACCGTCTGTCCTGCTACCGCAACCACGCGCTTAATAAAGGCTTGGTCGGCAGGGTAGCCTGCTACCTGAAGCTGGCTCGGAGGATAAAACACCACTACATCTTGGGGTTTTGGATCTCTAAACCGATAGGAGAGCTTTTCGACCACAATGCGATCGCCTGGGTACAGCGTGGGCACCATTGACGGCGACGGAATATAGCGCGATTCTGCTACAAAACCGCGAATCACGAAGGCCAAGACAATCGCCACCACAATGGTGAGAATGTTGTCTTTCTGCTCTCGCCACAAACTCCCCCACCGCGAGGCAGAAGGGACTGGAGCCTCGACTGTTTCCTTTGTCATGGGTGCCGATACTCTACCAATGAAAAATTACTAATGAAAATTACTAATACAGTCGCTTAATGATGTAGTCCGTTAGTTCCGCCAGCGCCTGCTTAGAGGGTGAAGACGGTAGTTTCTCAAGACGCTGGAGTGCCTGGGCAGAGAAAGATTCTGCTAAAGCTCGCGATCGCTCAATGCCTTGGCTGTTGTTAATGAGGGTGATCGCTTCTTCTAAATCTCCTGGCTCGGTCAGCTCCCGCTCAATCAGCACCTGAAGGTAAGGCTTTTCTTCCATCGCAAATAGCACAGGGGCGGTTAAATTGCCGCTTTTGAGATCAGAACCCGCAGGCTTGCCGAGGGAATCCGTTGTACCCGTGAAGTCCAAAATGTCGTCTACCACCTGAAACGCTAGGCCAACCCCTCGACCAAATTGATACAGGTCTTCTTGTAACTCAGCAGAGACATCGCTCAATACCCCAGCGGCCTTAGCGCTGTTGGCAATGAGGGACGCGGTTTTGTAATAGGACTTCTCTAAATAGCTTTCTAGAGACACATCCGTATCAAAGCTGCTCAAGCCCTGCTGAATCTCACCTTCGGCAAAGTCTTTAATCACCTCTGAGAGCAGCTTAACCACAGGCAAGCTGTCTAGGTTTGCCAAATACCAAGACGCTTGGGCAAACATAAAGTCTCCGGCCTGGATGGCAATGCGGTTGCCAAAGCGATAGTTGACTGTCTCTACGCCTCGCCGCATGTCTGCTTCATCTACCACATCATCGTGAAATAGGCTGGCGGTGTGAATCATCTCCGTAATTTCGGCCAGACGACGATGACGCGCTGAGATGTCCTCATCCCCTGCGATCGCCCTTGAGAGCAAAAACACAATGGCGGGTCGCATTCGCTTCCCCCCAGCTTGAAACAGGTGTTCGGCGGCGGCATACAAGATTGGATTCCTAGCCCCAACAAGCTGTTTCAGATTTTCCACCAGTTGGTCAAGGTCTGCTTCAACTGGCGCAAAGAGGGAGGTTACTGAGGTCATGGAGTTTGCTATCTCGACGGATACTCAAACGAAAGATTACAAAATTTTACATATTCTTCTCACATTTTAAGCGAACCTTTCAAAATTAAGGGAGTGGCTCTCAGAATTGGGCTACATTCTGGCTACGACATCTGTGGTTAGTATGGTAAAGCAAGCCCAGCTAACGCCACCCTAATCTCAGTACAACCCCCATGAATCAACCTTCTCTGCCCCCAACGGATGGCGCTGATAAGCCACTAACGCCCCTCAGGTCGTTGACAGGCGCGGCGATCGCAGGGGGTATGACCACGCTACTCTATCGCCTCACCACTTCGGTGGTGCAGTCCCTGATGACGCACCCGACCGTTTCTCATAGCACCGTTGTGATGAACCTCTCTGCCGCCGTTCGCACGTTGGTTATTGGCGGCATGACCATGGGTACCGGAATTTTTGGACTCGTGACGGTTGGACTGGTGGCGTTGGCTATCAAGTTAGCTTTTCAGCCAGCCTCGTCTCCTGAATCTGAAACGTAGGCAGATCAGGCGTTTGCCACGAGTCCTTATTTTTGGAGTGGCAGCTTGAGGGGATCAAGACGTGATCCAGTTTTACGTCTAGTCAAGAGGTTCGAGCAATCTCCCGAAAAGCATTCCTCAAGATAGCTATTCAGAGTGGGCGATCGCCTTGTAATATCAATAAGGGGCAATGCAATTCAAGATGAGCAAATCTTCCTCATTCTGCTTGCACGACCAAAACTCTGTGCTGTTGAAAGATTGATAAACGAGGGAACCGTAGTTATGAGCAGTAAGCCAGACCGCGTGGTACTGATCGGCGTTGCCGGAGACTCTGGGTGCGGTAAATCCACCTTCCTCCAACGCCTGACAGACTTGTTTGGGGAAGATTTTATGACCGTGATCTGCCTGGACGACTACCACAGTCTGGATCGCTATCAACGGAAAGAAACCGGCATTACGGCGCTAGACCCCCGCGCCAACAACTTTGATTTGATGTACGAGCAGATGAAGGCGCTCAAGAGTGGTCAGACCATCAATAAGCCCATCTACAACCATGAAACAGGCTTAATTGACCCGCCGGAACTGGTTGAACCCAACCGTGTGGTGGTTATCGAAGGGCTTCATCCGCTCCATGACGAGCGAGTCCGGTCTTTAATCGACTTCAGTGTTTATCTCGATATCAGCGACGAAGTTAAAATCAACTGGAAAATCCAGCGGGATATGGCTGAGCGCGGTCACACTTACGAAGATGTGCTAGCCGCTATCAACGCCCGTAAGCCAGACTTTGAAGCCTATATCGACCCTCAGAAAAAGCACGCTGATGTTGTCATTCAGATTCTGCCGACGCAGCTTGTACCCAAGGAAGAAAAACCAGGCAGCTTGCTGCGGGTGCGACTGATCCAGAAAGAAGATGTACCTGACTTTGAGCCAGTTTATCTATTTGATGAAGGGTCTACGATTAATTGGGTGCCCTGCGGTCGTAAGCTGACCTGCTCTTATCCTGGCATCAAGATGTTTTACGGCCCTGACGAATACTACGGCAACAGCGTCTCTGTGTTGGAAGTAGACGGTCAGTTTGAGCGTCTTGACGAGATGCTTTACGTTGAAAGCCATCTGAGCAACACTTCGGTTGATTTCCCTGGTGAGATGACGGAGCTATTGCTGAAGCACCGCGATTACCCAGGCTCTAATAATGGGTCGGGGTTATTTCAAGTGCTGGCTGGCTTAAAAATGCGTGCCACCTATCGGACGCTCATGGCTAAGTCTGAAGCGCAAGTTAAAGCGGCTGTTTAGAAGCCTCGGAATTTCTGAAAGGAATATGGAAGGGCAGGTTTTGACAAGACTTTCTGGTCATAAACGATAAGGTTTTAGCTAAACCTGCCCCTACATCACTGCCTATTCAATTTTCAATCTCAAAGAAAAGCCACCGAAATGTTGCGGTGGCTTTTCTTTAGCTAAATTTGTCCGATAGAATCTGCTTCCCAGGCCAGTAAAGCTGCTTTGCGGTTTATGCCCCAGCGGTAGCCCCCCAACTCACCAGATGCTCGAATAACTCGATGGCAAGGAATGAGGTAGCCAATGGAGTTTTTTCCTACGGCATTACCAATTGCTCTGGCAGCAGTGGGCTTTTGAAGGTTGGCGGCTAGGGCCTGATAGGTTGTTAAGGTGCCAAAGGGGAGATTCAGCAGCGCCTTCCAAACCTGGATTTGAAAGTTAGTGCCTTTGACCACAACCGTTAACGGTTCTTGAATGGGGTGGGTGAGAGCAGAAGGATTGGGGAAAATGCGATCGCAAAGCCCTTGAGTCTTTGACTGATCTCGCGTCAGTTCAGCCTTCCCCCATTGCTGATGCAGAAGCTGTACGGCTGACTCCTCTTCCGTTTCCTCTAAAAAGTGAAGATTGCAAATGCCGCGAGTAGTGGTCGCAATCAATGCAACGCCAAACGGCGTCTCATGAATGCCGTACCTGATATGTAGTCCTGCGTCGCCTTGCTTACATTCACCAGGTTTCATCGCTTCTAAATTGACTAATAAATTAAGATTCATCGCGATTGTCTTACCACATCTGGATTCATCGTCTCTCTCTAAAGTATCGGGAAGGGATACGCTGAAGCCACCCATTTCTTGCAATTCACTGCCTTGAGCGGTTAACCAGAAGAACAACCGCTCAGCCAAGTAACGTATACCCTATGATAGAAAGCGTTGAGAGGGTTCTGTCTATGTCTCAATCTGCCCCTTTAGTCGATACCTGGATAGAGGAAGAAGATGACATTCAGTGGCCTCCCTGCGACCTATTGAGTGATGAGCCACCCTTGGAAACCGACTTTCATCGTGACCAAATCGACCTGCTTTTGCGGCTCATTAAATCTTTGTGGCAAGATCGACAAGATTTTTATGCCTCCGGTAATTTAACCATTTACTATAACCAACGTCAGCTCAAAGCTCGTGACTTTAGAGGACCCGATTTTTTTGTTGTGCTAGGCACTGAGAAAAAAGATCGTAAAAGCTGGGCTGTGTGGGAAGAAGATGGTAAGTACCCTAACGTCATTGTCGAAATTCTGTCTAACAAAACCGCAAAAATTGATAAAGGGCTTAAAAAGCAGCTCTATCAAGATACGTTCCGCACCCCAGAGTATTTTTGGTTTGACCCCATTAGTCTAGAGTTTCAGGGGTTTCACCTCAGCGATGGGCGCTATGAAGACCTCGCACCTACCCCAGAAGGCTGGCTCTGGAGTCAGCAACTTGCGCTTTACTTAGGGGTTTATGCAGGTAAACTGCGGTTTTTTACAAATGAGGGGCAGCTTGTCCCGACAGCGGAAGAGCGGTTAATTGAAGTGGAGCAAGAACTGGAACGGCTGCGATCGCAGCTCAAAGCTCAAGGCATTGAACCCAATTCTTAAGCTTGCAGTGGTTTTTCTCTCAAGAACACTAAAATCAGAACGTAGCCCTCACGAGGGTAACGAAGGTCACTGCTGCACTCGTATAGAACGCCATGACTCAAACCGTTGTTGAAATTCTAAGCGCTCAAGAGCTACGGCGCACCATTACGCGCTTAGCGTCTCAGGTCGTAGAGCGCTGCCGTCAGCTTGACCAGATTGTGGTTTTGGGCGTACTCACCCACGGATTGCCCTTGGCTAATCTTTTAGCACAGCAAATTGAGCATTTGGAGCAAATCCAGGTGCCTGTTGGAGCATTGGACATTACCTTTTATCGGGATGATTTAGACCGAATTACAGTGCGAACCCCTGGTAAAACTAATTTACCTACAGATCTAACGGGTAAAACCGTTGTGTTGGTCGATGACGTGATCTACAGCGGTCGAACCGCACGAGCAGCGCTAAATGCGATCCACGATTACGGTCGCCCCAGTACGATTCATCTGGTAGTGCTGATTGATCGCGGACATCGAGAGTTGCCCATTCACCCAGATTTTGTAGGCAAGGTGTTGCCCACTGCCCGTGATGAAAAGGTGAAGGTGTTGCTGGCTGAAACCGATGGTTACGATGCGGTTGAATTGATTAGAGGCTCTGGTTCACAGTAGCGCTACGTTTCATTTGCGGCCTTCACGTTGTCGATCGCCATCCGGCTAATCCGCTTCCAGTCGGTCTGGTCATCGTAGGGTGCAAAGACCTGGCGATCGCCCTCATACACATTACAAAACAGCACCTCTGCATTCTCTGTAGAGGCTTGGGGGCAGATTGTGATCGGCTGCCCCAATGCCTGAGGCGATAGAAAGGCCAGAGTACTCAGTAGCCCCTTACTAAAATGCGCCGTCGCTGAGCTTTCTAAGACGTACAGTTTATCGGCCTCTACATAGCAGTGAAGCTTGTGCGTTTTTTCATTACGGCGCACCGTTTCCTTAAACTCCAGCTTACGCACATAGCCCGTGAGTGCCGGATACTCGATATTAATGGGCTGGCTCTGATCGTCTAAGTGGTACCAAATGCCCCCATGCTTGCGATTGCAGAAAACATAGACCTGTGATTTAGGCGCTGGCCCAAACCCTAAAGTCTGTTGGGGTAGCTTGGATGCGGCAATTTGGTGCAGGGATTCGGCGATCGCAGCTAGCGCTTCATTCTCCATCATCAATGTTCTCCAAAAGTCTTGAGTTTGTCCATTTTTAGCCTGATTCTATTCTAGAAACTCAGACAGCGATTGAAGTGCGGATGCTACATAGCATAAAAATAGGTTTAACACGGGTATCTACTGCATCAGCGTTCTAAGAATGCGACGGGTGGAAAGGTTCCAAATTTTAATGGATGGCTCATCACTCCCGCTGATAAGATATTGCCCATCATGACTAAACTTGAGTGCTGTCACAACCCCAATATTGCCGAGCAAAATACCCTCTAACTTCCCTGTGCGGGTATTCCAAATTTTAATGACCGGTTCGTTAGTATTGGCAATGGCGAGGCGATCGCCGGAGTCACTGACCGCCATAACTGAAATCGCCTTGGGCTGCTTTTGAAGCTGCTTTTGTAACGTTCCGGTCAACAAATCCCAGACCAAAAGGGAGCCATCCCAACTGCCGCTGACCATCACCCGTCCATTCAAGCTTAGAGCCAGCACACTAATCGACTCAAACGATGAATTGCTGATGCTGCTTGAAAAACTTTTGGTGAGCTGTCCGGTTGCAGTATCCCAAAGCTGAAATTTACCGTCACTACTGCTGCTAATCAACGTTTTGCCATTGGGCAAGATGCCCAGCGCCTGTTCTGAACCCAGGGAATTAGAGGCAATGGGAATCACCTTTCCAGACTGGAGATTCTGAACTAAAAGACTGCCACCCCAGCCACTGCTGGCAAATATTTGCCCCCGCCGATCCGTTACTGCGGTGCGAATGGTACCCTCAAGCCCCCAGGTGTTGTTGGTCAGCAGACTCCGCATTAGTTCCTGGGTTTGTAAGTTCCAAACCAAAATTTTGCCGCTGACGCTACTGGTGACAAGGGTTTCTTTGCTGTCGCTTATGCCAATAGAAACAATGGGTTCATAGTGATCTGAGAACGTCTGCTTCAGTTGTCCTGAAGGGAATTCCCAGAGCTTAATCGTCATATCTTTGCTGCCGCTGACCAAAAGCTGATTATCAAGACTCAGATCTAGCGCCGTGATGGCATCCCAATGCCCACCATGCTGCACTTCAGCAATTTGTTGAGAGTCTGCGGGGGGCACCAGACTCTTCAGCTTTGACTTTACCTTGTTGGCGGTACGAGACTCAAAACCCTGCGTTAATGCAGTCGTTATGGCGGTTCCACCTTTCTGAATCATCTCTACATTCAGGTCAGGAAGCAGTAAAATTGCAAGACCCACTAGCCCAACCACAATACAGCCTGCCCCCCACAAGACTGGGTTAGATCGGCCGATCCAGGCATTAGCCGACTGCGAAGTTTTTGTCGCGATAGGGTTTAGCAACGTTGTGGCGGCTCTCTGAAGCGAGGACTGCCCCTGCGACCCTACGCCGCCCATGAGAGATGAAAGGCTCGATGCAGCAGACGAAGGATGTCTGGGGGAAGTGGCTGCTGCTGTCTTGTGTGCAGTTGGCTTTACCCGAGGCAGGGCGAGGGTTGGGCTGAAAACGTCTAGGCCAACAGAAGATCGGCGATCACACCAATAGCACCGACCGTAAATACGGCTGTAGTAGTGGTTATTTTCAAGGTGACACATCCGCAGATCGGGGATGGCTAACTTCAGCGCCTCACTCCAATCTTGCGCCGAAGGTCGCGCCAAGGGATTACGATGCCCCTCCGTAAAGCAGCGCTGAAAACAAACCTGAAGTTGAGGATGAATAATTGAGAGCGGAATGGTATTAGGGCCTGGCTGCACCATGCTATTGGGGGCATAAGGCCAGTCGCCTTGACGAATTAGTTCAGCAGGCTGGGGAGACTCACCCCGCCCAATCCATTTACCCTTAAACGGCTGGTCACCAAACAGCAGCATAAAAACCATCACGCCTAGCCGAAACCGATCGTGAATCTCCGTTTGGTCGAGGGTAGACAGCTCTTTGCCCAGCAGCTCAACGGGTGTGAACCCCTCAGAACCAACCGGACAGCGATATAAGGTTTTAGTCTTGGGATCGCGCACCTGAAACGAATCTGCATCGATCACCGAAATCAGCGCACGGCTATTTACTAGCAAATTTTGAGGCTTGATGTCTCCGACCACATAGCCTTCATCGTGAAGCGACTTCAGCGACAGGGCAAAATTAAGCGCAGCGGTGTGAAGGTAGTACCAGTTGAAGCGCGGAGCCTTCCGATTTCTCAATTTTGCGTTGTAAATCAGCGAAAGCTTAACGCCATCCACAATCTCTGGCATTAAAAAGCCGAGACATTGCCCCTGGGCATTCTGAAGCAGATCTTGAGGCCACGCAAACGTAACGTGATGATGATGCCGCATAGGATTCTGGGGTGGATGGGCAATCATTACCCGCAGTTTCTCAATGCGATCGGGGGTAGGGGTATGGTAAAGCTTCGCTAAAAACCCAGGAAAATTTGTTGTCCAGACCGTCCCTTCTCCGCTGCTGGCTAATTTTTTGTCCAACACAATGGAGCGACCAGAGATCAGCGCTGTTAAGCCTGCACCGCTACCCATTGCTGCACCCATTACGCCTCCGGCAGCTCGGCGCTGTAAAGACACACCAGCAGGGTTTTATCATCATCCGTTTTTGCATTCAGCCGTTCTGACTCAAGGAAGGTTTTGAGATAGCTATACTGCTCTACTGCTGTCGGTAGCTGTAACAGACACGCTTCAAAGGGCGCAAAGAAGGGCGCATAGGGCTGCCAATCATGAAGTCGAACGGCAACGCGCTCTAACCCATCCGTTGCGGCACATAAAAATGGTGACTGTACTGCCTCTACGCACACCCCCATGTAGGCTTTAGCGCCGGAAGTCGTGACAAAAATAGTCTCGTTGATAAACTCACCCTTGTCAGGCTCAAACAACAGTTGGCACTTTGCATCTGGGTGGCTGCGCAACATCATAAAGCCATCCCCAATTTGCATGGCTGCAACCCAGTCTGGGGTTGCGACAAAGGCCAGCAGCGTACAGCCTAAATCTCGGAGTTCGCAGCCGCTGGCAACGGTTTCTTGATGCAAGGCGCTTAAAATGGTGTCTAGCACTTGCTCAAAGAGTTCAGGTGCTGACTGCTCTATTTCTTCCTGGGTTGGAGTTTGGGAAAATTGGCTGTTCAAGGCTTGAATGATCGCCTCTAGAGCCGTCTCGACTGCAATCTGTGCGCCAATCTCTGCATGTTTGGCACTCCCTGCACCATCAGAGACTGCTCCGAGTAAATAAGGCTTTTCAATGCGATAGTTGCCATAATCTTGGCAGGGTTGACCCCGCTGTTCGTGGCGGGTTCCAATTGCCGAATGAACCATCGCTTTCCAGGTCACGAGTCATCCTCAAGGGGTAATAGGGGTATTAAAGCAGACGTAAAAATGGGACTAAGTTGTAATTTGTCCCCATCCCACGGGCGGCAGTGCCACCATTTCCCCCCCGACTGTGCTGGTTGAAACCCTCACCATTGAATCACTCAGCCACAAAAACATGGCTCGAAAATCAAGTCCGTTCAGCATCAATGGCGGACGCATGGGTGGCGCAATTTGGCGCAGGGTATTCATGTCTGCGCCCTGAACGCCAACCGCAAAAAATGAAAGTTTGCGCTGCTGTTCGGCATCCTGAAGTCTTTGAGCAGCCTGAAGCCAAGGTGAACCTGGATTGGGAGCGCCGTCGGTGATGAGAAAAACCCAAGGCCGATAATACTGAATACCGTTATTGCGGTAGGTGGCTTTTCGCGTTTCGAGCAGATCTAGCCCAAAGGTAATGGCTTCACCAATGGGCGATAGGCCATTGGCGACAAGATGGGGTGGAATCATCTGGTCGATGGTCACAAAATCTTGAACCAGCTCTACAGGGCCAAAGCTGACGACTGCTACGTCTACGCGCAGGGCGGCCTGCTCATCCTGAATGACCGCTTCTCGAAACGTCTTTAACCCTTCGTTGAGCGCATCAATGGGCGCTCCGCTCATGGAGCCTGAGGTATCGACCAGTAAAATAACTGGGCAGCGGTTTTCTGGGTTTTCAACAAATTCAGGTTGTCCGACAATCATTGAGGGTTCCAGTGATGGAGGCATTTAAGAAAAACGAAGCGCAGTAGATTTTTCCTAGAGGGTTTTTTAACTCTACCTTGCTGCGTTTTACCTTGTCGTATTCTAATATGCTCTCTATTTTGGCAGTCGTATGCCAAAAGTGCAAAGTATCCTCTTCATTTCAGTTTTGAGGCTGGTTGAGACGGCGGAGATTAAGCACATCGCTCATTTTGCGAACTTGGGCAAAAATTTGCTCTAGCTGGTTGTAGTGTTCAATATCTAGACCAAGCTGAATCAGGGCTGGACGGCCTGGGAAGGTTTTGACCTGAGCGTTATGAACATTAACTTTACTATCGGTGAGGCGCGTCAGAATATCTTTGAGAACGCCAACGCGATCTAACACTTCAATCTGAATTTCAACGGGATAGGTGGGTCGGCGTCCTTTATTTTGGGTGCTGGTGTTCCACCGGACGGGGATGAGGCGATCGCCAGGTATCACATCCACATTCGAGCAACCCTGACGGTGAACCGAGATGCCGCGACTGCTCAGCGTTACTACGCCAATAATCGGCTCTCCTGGCACAGGTAGACAGCAGCCTGCAATGTGGTGCATTAGCCCTTCTATTCCCAAAATAGGGGCGTCGCTGGGTGCAGCGGCGGGCTGGGCGTTTCGGTTTAGGGCATGAGTAACAGCCGTGGGTAGCAGCACGCTATCTGCGGCAACGCCCATCTCGGTTTTAAGATCTTGAGGCTGGAGTTTATGAATGGTTTCGCGCAGGCGGTTGACTACCAAATTAAGGGTGACTTCGCCATAGCCTAAGCCTGCCAGTAAATCTTCAGGTGCCTGGTAATTACATCGTTCTGCCACAGACTGCATGGGTTCAGACTTGAGGAGTGCATCAAAGCCGCTCTTGCCCATTTCTTTTTCCAGCATTTCTCGTCCGCGCAGCACATTTTCTTCACGGCGCGATCGTTTGTACCACTGCCGAATCCGGTTACGCGCAGACGTTGTGGTCACAAAATTAAGCCAGTCCAAACTCGGATGGGCGTTTTTCTGCGTCAGCACCTCCACAATGTCGCCATTTTTGAGCGGGGTATCGAGGGGCACCATTCGACCACTCACCCGCGCCCCACAGCAGTGGTTACCTACTTCCGTATGGATTCGATAGGCAAAATCGACAGACGTAGCACCTTGCGCCAAAGAAATAAGATCGCCCTTGGGGGTAAAGACATACACCTCACTGTCAAACAGATTGGCCTTAATGTCGTCTAAATATTCTTGAGCGTCTGTTTCCTTAAGATCGCTCTGCCACTCTAAAAGCTGTCGCAGCCAGGTAAACTTATCGTCTTTTGCATTCCACTGACTGGGCAAGGAGTTGCCAGACTCTTTATATTTCCAGTGGGCGGCAATGCCGTACTCAGAAATGTGGTGCATTTCTAGGGTGCGGATCTGCACTTCTAAGGGGCGACCATTGGAGCCAATAACGGAGGTGTGTAGCGACTGATAGCGATTGGGCTTAGGCAAACCAATGTAGTCTTTAAAGCGACCAGGGATGGGACGGAAGCAGTCATGCACCACTGCCAATGCCCGATAGCACTCGTCATTTGACTGCACAATCACCCGAACTGCCGACACGTCAAAAATTTCGTGGAATTCTTTTTGCTGACGCGCCATCTTTTGAAAAATGCCGTACAGATGCTTAGGGCGACCGCTTAGCTCTAGATGCCCTAGACCTAAAGGCTCTAACCGCTGCTGTAGGACTTGAATGACCTCTGCCAAGCTGTCTTCGCGCGTTGTCCGCTTTTCAGTGACCAACTGCTGCATGTGGCGATAGGCTTCTGGCTCTAGGTACTTAAACGAGAGATCTTCTAGCTCCCACTTAAATCGCCAAATGCCGAGCCGATTGGCAAGGGGCGCAAACACATCTCGCGTTTCTTGGGCAATGCGACGGCGTTTTTCGTCGGCAAGATGCTCTAGAGTACGCATGTTGTGCAGGCGATCGGCGAGTTTAACCACAATGACGCGGATATCCTTTGCCATCGCCATAAACATGCGGCGAAAGTTTTCGGCCTGACGCTCGGTTTTGGTCGAAAAATTAAAGGTCGAAAGTTTGGTAACGCCCTCTACTAGCTCTCTTACCTCTGTGCCAAAGGCCGCTTCTAAATCTTCTGAAGTAATGTCGGTATCTTCAACGACATCGTGTAAAAAGCCAGCGGCCACCATTGCGGCGCTACCTCCTAGGTCACGGAGTAGACCTGCCACTGCCACAGGATGAGCAATGTAAGGTTCTCCAGAGGCACGAACCTGACCTTGATGGAGCTGATGCCCAAAGTTAAAGGCTTTGCAGATTAGCGCTCGATCTTTCTCTTCAGCGGTAGATTGTTCCGATGCACTAGGCAACAGACAGCGCTGAAGCCACTCTGGGAGTTCAACGTCTGAAGGCGTGGGGTGGGCAGCAGCCGTCACATTCATGGCAGAGTGCAGGTTTTAAGGGGATTATCAGGCTAATAGAAAAGCAGATTGATTAAGAAAATGAGTTTAGGGCGAAAATATAAATCTAAAGAGGTGAAGCACACCGAAATGCTTCACTTTTTTTATTCTATTAAAACATGATTAAGGAATGCTACTCGTAGCGCCACCCCTATTACAAAAATGCCCAACGTTTCACGCTTAGGCTGGCAGATGTTTGAAAACCATCTCAAAGCGCTACAGTCTCTCTGCCAAGACAACGCTGAAGAGTCTCCATCCTCTGCACAATGTCTCTCGTTGCTAGAGAATTTGCGTCAACAGCTTCAGATTCAAATGGGCGATCGCCCAGAAACCCTCACCCTCAACATATCGGGTCAGCGTCATGTCACAGAACTGCACCGTCTTCTGCGCCTATCGCTCACGGACGCAGCGCTCTATCAGTCCGCACGGTCTGTGGCGACTCGGCAGCAGCGCTTAGGGCAATTGTGCGATCGCCTCACTCATCTGCGTCAACACACGCAGGCCATCATCGCGACGCTTTGAGCCTTTTAAGCGAAACCCTTTAAGCAAACATTGCAGGCATTGACTGCCCGAAAGATACTTTAACCCGAACGCCAACAACCGTGACGTTATCATGACCGTTTTCAGTATTGGCTAACTCAATAAGCCGATGTAGCCCTGCTTCTAAAGAGTATTGAAAATCTAGCAGGGGTGTTAAATATTCTGCTTGAAAGCGCTCTAGAAGCTGGTTATCGGTTAGCCCATCGGAGCAGAGTAAAAACACGCTGTCTTCATGAAGAGTCAGGCTCTGTACGTCTGGCCTGAGGGAATGACTCGACCGTGGTCCTAAAGCCTGGGTGAGCTGATAGGCATCGGGACGGGCATAGGCCACTTCTGGGGCAGTACCGCGCTCAATATCTCGCTGACCCACTTCATGATCGACGGTTAGCTGCTCTAAGCCGTGGCGATGGGTAAGGCGATAGAGCCGACTGTCCCCCACATGGGCAAACCGGAACTGCGTATCTTGCAGCATGGCGAGAACCAGGGTTGTCCCCATACGACCTGCACCCAGACGGGTTTGAGATTCGTTGAGGGTGTGGAGCGTTTGATTGGCCCAGTTAATGGCGTCTTTCACTGCCGCTTCACTGGGCATTTCTTCTTGCCAATGCTCTCTAAAGAATAGGGCTAGGGTTTCTGCTGCCATGCGGCTTGCAACTTCTCCCTGGGCATGGCCTCCCATGCCGTCACACAGAATATAGACGCCCCTTGTGTAGGTCTGCGCACCGTCAGAATCAATGAGCTGGGTACATCGGTTGTCGATTACAAAAAAGTCTTCATTGTGGTGTCGGCTATTGCCAACATCCGTCACGCCAAAGGCATCTAGTCCCAAAACCCTGTTCGGTAAAATGACCGTTGGGAGTTCTTCAGTAAAGTCATCTGAGAACAGATCGGCATCCAAATGATCTGCCTCTGCAAATTCGTCGCGCTCACCCTCGGTGAGGTCATAGATTTCGCTACGGTCTTCAGTATCAGTCGGTTCGCTTGTGAGAGAGTTGAGGGGTTGATTCATGGTAGCAAAGGGCAGGTTGAACCTTAAGGTCTGTCTGGGGTAGAGGCCGCAGCGCTGAGAAGCAATGCTCTGCCGCTTGGAGTGTCTCCGACTGTCAGACACACGCTTTGCCCAACTTTAATATTAGTGAGTGTTCGTCACGAGGCCATCCGCTAAAATACGGAACTTTTGGAAAGTGTGACTCAAAAGAAGTGTGAATCAAGCTTTATCGAGACTTTAGGTTTAAAAGCTGATATAGCGAGTTAATTTCTGATTCGGTTAGGGTTCGCCACTGACCAGGCGCTAAGCCTTCTAGGGTGAGATGGGCGATCGCCACCCGAATCAACCGCAGCGTCGGCAACCCCACAGATGCCGTCATGCGCCGCACCTGACGGTTGCGGCCTTCGGTTAAGGTCATCTCAATCCAGGCGGTTGGAATAGACTGGCGGACGCGAATGGGCGGATCTCTGGGCGGAAGGTCAGGCGCTACAGTGAGCGTTTGGATCTGAACTGGGCGCGTTTGGTAGCCCTGAATGGTTACGCCTTGGCGGAGGGATTCAAGGGCAGCGGCCTCGGGGATGCCTTCGACCTGTACCCAATAGGTGCGGGGATGACCAAACTGAGGGTCGCTGAGCCGATGCTGGAGTGTGCCGTGATTGGTCAGTAGCAAAAGCCCTTCGCTGTCTCGATCTAGACGACCCACCGGATACACATCCGGTACCGGAACGTATTCTTTTAGAGTAGGGCGAGGGTTAGCTGACGCATCGCTAAACTGAGTTAACACCCCGTAAGGCTTATTGAAAAGCAGGTACGTCCACTTCATGGGGCATCAGCCGATGGATGGAGCATCAAATTTTGGAAAAGATTACGGGTGATTCTAAACAGGTTTTTGCCGTGCTGCAATCTGTTGGAAGATAAACTGTAGAAGCTTCTAGTCATTTCAATCGTACCAAGTCGGGATGGATTTATTACGCTCATTGCCCCTAGGGCTTTATCTCGAACAGCCGATTACCTGGCTTCATCGGCTAGACCCTAGGGTAAAGCTGGCGTGGCTGATGACTTTTTTGGTGACGCCACTGCTCTCGAATCTGACTTGGCGACTGGGCATTGTGGCACTGCTCGTGTTGCTGACAGGTCTAGCTCAAATTCCGTGGCGTGCCTTAAGGCAGCAGATGGGCTGGATTCTGGTGTTTTGTGTGCTAATTTTAGCGATTACTGCGGCAATGCCTGATGGTTTAGCCGTTCGCTACCAGCCACGACTGCCCGCGAATGAGCTTCAGGTGCCTCAGGCTGTCTCTGACGCGACTGCTGAAGTCCGAAAAGAATGGTACGACCCGTTTGGGTGGTTTAAGGCATCCCAAACGCCTTCTTTAAAGCCTTCTACCATTTTTGGGGACAAGCCCTATCGCTATGTTTTGCTGCAAAAAGGCCCCGTTACCATTACCCGTCAATCGCTGCGCCTAGGGGTACAGCTTTGTACTGGGTACTTCACGCTAATCTACAGCACTACGCTGTTTTTGCTCACGACCGCCCCTGAAGAAATTACGGCGGCGCTAGACACCGTATTTCAGCCGCTCAAGCGCTGGAAAATTCCGGTCATTGAGGTGAGCTTGACCCTAACGCTATCGCTCCGGTTTATCCCGCTCGTGCTAGAGGAGGTTCAAAATTTGGTGCGCTCAGTGCAAACTCGCGCCATTAATTGGAAAAAGCTGGGCGTTCGGGGTGCGGCGCAGCTTTGGCTTACAGTTGCCGATCGCCTGCTCGAAAACCTATTTTTGCGCGCGGAACAAATTGCGGGAGCCATGGCGTCTCGCGGCTTCACCAGTCCTAACACCCATCAGGTGAAGTGGCAGCAGTTAAGAATGCGATCGCGCGATTGGGTTGCCCTCAGCTTTTTGTCTGTGGTGCTAGGATTGCGTGTGCTTGCGGCCTTTGAGCTGTTTTGACCTTCTACCACTGCCCCAGCTTATCAACCCTAGCTTATGAATGTTTTGCGGCCTTGGTATTGGCGATCGCTCCCCCTCAATCATAAAAGTGGCACTGAAGTATTTTCAGTGCTTTTTCAACATCAGCCCATTGCCGTTTTATTAGAGAGTCCCTCCGACCCAGTCGCAACCCAGTCGCCGTTGCCCCACAGTCGCTACTCCATTTGTGCAGGTGCGCCGCGCCAGCAAGGGGGATGCGATCGCCTCTGGACTCCTGCCCTAGGCCAAGTGTTTGATTGCCTAACCGACAGACTTCAAGAAGGCGAATCTCTGCCGCCCCATGACGCATCGCCAAGTCACCTTCCCTTTACGGGTGGCTGGCTCGGCTGGCTGGGATACGATCTGGCCTGGGAAATTGAAACCCTACCCTGGCTGCGCCCAGACCCCTTGCCCTTTCCCGTTGCCTTTTGGTACGAACCCGAAACCTTTGCGGTTTTAGACCATCACCAGCAGCAGCTATGGCTCGCAGCCTCTGATCCTAAAGACTTAGACCACCTTGAAACACAGCTCCATCAGCCCATAGCGCCGCCTTGTGAGGATGAAGCGACTCAGCAGTACAGCAATCTGTCGATGGATCTCTCTCAGGCAACCTTTGAGAAAATGGTTAAAACCGCCAAACAGCATATTCAGGCTGGGGATGTGTTTCAAACCAATCTTTCATTGCGCTATCGTGCCGAGGCGTACCTCCACCCGTGGCGGCTCTACAAAGCCCTTCAGCAGATCAACCCGTCCCCCTTTGCCAGCTACTGGCAAACCCCTTGGGGCTGCGTGGTGAGTGGTTCCCCCGAGCGGCTGGTTGAGTATCGCCACAGACAGGCACAAACCCGCCCGATCGCAGGGACTCGACCCAGAGGGGATAACGCCGCCGCAGAGCAAGACTATCTCCAGGCACTGCTCAATAGCCCTAAAGAACGCGCAGAACACATCATGCTCGTTGACCTAGAGCGCAACGATTTGGGGCGCGTGTGCGAGTGGGGCAGCGTAGAGGTTGATGAGCTTTTGAGCGTGGAATTCTATAGCCACGTTATGCATCTGGTCAGCAATGTCAAAGGCAAACTTCACCCCAACGCAACGCCCATCGACCTCATTCGGGCTGTATTTCCAGGGGGAACCATTACGGGTTGCCCCAAGGTGCGCTGTATGGAAATCATTGAAACCCTTGAGCCTGTTCGCCGCAGCTTGTTTTACGGCTCCTGCGGCTACTTAGATGTTCGGGGGCATTTAGACCTCAATATTTTGATCCGCACGCTGCTGGTTACTGCGGCCGATCTTAATCCCGCACCTTGGCATCAGGCCGCTTTACAGCACACGCATCTCTGGGGGCAGGTGGGTGCAGGCATTGTGGCAGACAGCGACCCGACGCAAGAATGGCTAGAATCCTTACAAAAAGCAAAAGCGCAGTGGAAGGCTCTTAAAAATATCGCTAAAAATATCGCCGAGGATTCCTGCTAATCTCTATTAGAGACCTTCGTTAGACCCTTCTGAATCAATCCGCCATGCTTGGGCGCACCTATCCCCCTCAATGACCACCGAAACCTACCTTAACCATCCAACCTTCGGGCTACTGTTTAGCATCTGTACTTTGGATAAAGATCGGTCGCTCTTCACCACGCTTTATGCTCAGCGTCTATTTTTTTTAGTTGTTCAAAATAGTGAGGGGACAAAGTTTGACCCCATCACGCGAAATGAGGCGCGTATTTTTGCCGAAACGTCCCTTAGAACCCTTCGCCGTGAGGGTTCTAAGGCAGATTACGATAGACTACAGGCAATTCATCGTCAAACCTTTTAGTCAGACATCTTAATGGTTGATTGGTCTAACTTTCCAACTGTAGCTGAGCGCATTCTTCATTTGCGCTGTGATGTGCCACCCTCCGTTCGGATTATTGCTGTCACTAAGACAGTCCCCATTCACTTGATGCGAGAAGCTTATGTCGCAGGGATCAGGGACTTTGGCGAGAGTCGTCTGCAAGAAGCTATTGCGAAGCAGCAGGAGTTGGCGGATCTGCCTGACATTACTTGGCATTTGATTGGTCATTTGCAAAGCAATAAAGCGAAGCAGGCGCTCCATCATTTTCAGTGGATTCACTCAGTGGATAGCGTGGCGATCGCCCAGCGCCTGAACCAGCTCTCCGCAGATTTGGGCATTTTGCCCAAAGTTTGCCTCCAGGTTAAACTCAGCCCCGACCCCAATAAGTTTGGCTGGACTGCCCCAGAACTGCTAGAGCAGCTTCCGCTACTGTATGCCCTTAAGCATCTGAGCATTCAAGGGTTAATGACGATTTTGCCGCTCAATCTTTCCCCCGCCCAGCAGATCACCACGTTTCAATCGGTCACAGATTTAGCGCAACGCCTGAGCCAACATCCTCAAACTCCGCTGCCGATTACAGAACTCTCTATGGGCATGTCTTCGGACTATGCGCTTGCTATCCAAGCTGGAGCCACCATGATTCGTCCTGGAAGAATTTTATTTGGCGAACGAGAAAAAGCCCTTTTGCCATAATCTAATCGATTTTTTGCCTCAAGACCCTCAATCAAAGTTTTTGTATACCGAGACGTTCCGATAGGCTATGCTTCTGGGGCTGGTGACTTTATAAAAATTTTATGTAAACTTGTCAGATTGCCCTATACATATTGAATTCATGATGTATAATCTGGTTTTGAATTTGCTCTATAAATACAAATAGTAGCGTCAGTTTATCAGTTTGTCTTTGTAGCAACCGATACCAGTTACGACCAAAAATCGAACATGATTGATTTGCCGATCTCGAAAATCTGATCGATTAAGAGATTTATCGGTCATTTTTTGGTTTAATACATTGATACAAATAGGTTTAATAAAAAGGTTGTTTAACCTTGAGCTGTTTACGATGGAGCCTGAGCTGTGAGTTTATTTGAAAAGTTTAGAGAATTTGTTGGCATTCCTGCCTCAGATGACTATGACGAGTATGTTGAAGATGAGCTAGAGGCAAGTGAAGAGTATTCTCATTCCTCTTACGAGCCGAGCATCGATCAGTCGATCGAAGAAGACCGTAAGCAAACGCGGACGCAATCTGATGCAGAACCTGTGCGCTCATCCGTCTCCGCAGGCAGCGGCAGCAATGTTGTCGGAATGCCCGGAGCAGGACGCTACTGGGGTAGTAATGCCGCAGAAGTTCTTGTTTTAGAGCCTCATGCGTTTGAAGAAATGCCCCAGGTGATTCAGGCGTTGAGAGATCGCAAGTCGGTTGTGCTCAATCTGTCTTTGATGGAGCCTGCTCAGGCGCAGCGTTCGGTTGATTTTGTGGCTGGCGCAACCTTCACCATTGATGGACACCAAGAGCGTGTCGGTGAAAACATCTTTTTGTTTACGCCAAGCTGTGTTGAAGTGCGTACCCAGTCTGGTGTGATTCATGAAGCACCTCAGACCATCGCCCCCGCCGCCGCGACGCCCTCTCGAATTGCAACAACGTCTTGGCAAATGGCTCCACTGAGCGCGATCGCCCAGTAGTCATTCCGTTACTCAATCCATCGGTTGAAATAGATCTTGCTGTGCGAAAATTTTCTACAGCAAGATCTATTTCATATTTGGCCTTATTTATAAACTATGACAGTGTCTCAGTCCGCTCCAGGCAAGACTAAGCAGCTCGGCATTATTGGTGGAGGGGTCATGGCTGAGGCAATTTTGTCTGGTCTATTAGCCCAAAATGCCTATGCCGCCGCTGACCTCATCGTGAGTGATGTGACCGCGCATCGCCTCGATTATTTGGCGACGACCTACGGCATTTCCACTACGCACAGCAACCTTGAAGTGGCGCAGACTGCCGCTACCGTGGTCTTAGCCGTTAAGCCCCAAACTTTTTCTAGCATTGCGGCGGAGTTTGCAGGTGCAGCCATTTCCTGCGATCTCTGGCTCTCTATTTTGGCAGGGGTGCCGCTCTCAAAACTAGAGGCGGCTTTGGGTGAGCGCGCCATCATTCGCGTTATGCCCAACACCCCAGCGCTTGTGGGAGCCGGCATTACGGCGCTTGCCCCAGGGAAATCTGCCCTGCCCCATCACATTGCGACGGCAGAAAAAATTTTTGCAGCCGTTGGCGAAGTGTTAACCGTCTCTGAAACTTGGATGGATGCCATTACGGGGCTATCTGGGTCGGGACCAGCCTTTGTGGCGATCGCCATTGAAGCCCTAACGGACGGCGGCGTGGCGGCGGGTCTACCTCGTCCCATTGCGGCAAAGCTGGCGGTGCAAACGGTACGAGGCACCACAGAGCTGATGATTCAGAAAGACCTGCATCCAGCGCTTTTAAAAGACCAAGTGACCAGTCCTGGCGGCACAACCATTGCAGGGGTTGCCAGTCTCGAAGCCTCTGGGTTTCGTTCTGCGCTGATTGGGGCGGTGCAGGCGGCCTATCGGCGATCGCAGGAGCTAGGCCAATGAATCTCTTGAGCTATTTTTAACCCCGACAACAGGGCGCGATCTTCGCTGACGTGAGGCACTTTAAGCTGATTTTCTGCCGTACCTTTTTGTAGCAGTCGATGCCGCAATATTTCAAAGCTGCCCGGCTCTAAAATCCGAAGCCCAGGAGACGGCACCTGATCTTTACGCATAATCTGATAGTGACCGTTTTCTTCTTGCAGCACCTCATCAAATCGCTGCAAAAACACGTCGGGACGATCCAGGTTAGAGGAGGATGCACTTAGCTCAAGGTTGACCCAATAGTGCGCCGGAATCTCTTGCTCTGAAAGAGTGACGCAAAAATCATCTAGGCTGAGATTAAATTCTTGCTGGAGTCTCTGCATCACCTGTACGACATGAAACTCCGTGGTTTTTTCGCTGGTGGAATTCAGTAAGCCTCCCAGCCGATGCCGGAATACAATTAGGGGCGTTTTTTCGTAAAACCCAACCACCTCCACCACATCACGGATGTCGTAGCGATAAAACCCAGCGTCATTAGTCACTAAAATCCGGTAGCGATCGCCAATCCGCACTTCCGTTGGCATAAGCGTTTTAGGATGCTCAGCCTCCCACTCAGATTCCGGCACAAACTCATAGAAGCCGCTTTCTAGCGCCAAAATGCAGCCATCTTGATTGAAGGCATGGGCAATGCCAAAGGTGGCTTCTGAGCAGCCATAAACGCCCCCAAACACAGGAATCTGACCAAAATATTCGCTAAAGCGCTGAAAGTAAAAATCTGAGGTGCCGCCTCGCGCCGTGGAGAGAAAACACAAATGAGGCCAAGCCCCTTGCGGTGTCAAACGCCCGTTCTGATGCAAGACCTGCTTTAACTCCATCGCCCGTTCTGGGTCAGCCGTCCACTGCTGCATTAAAAAAGCCCGACAGTCGGCGGTCAAATCTAACTGCTTAGACAGTGTTCCTGCTTTGAGATCTTGAATGAGTGCTGCCGCATCCTCTTCTAAATAGCGGCAGGTTCTGAGCATCAGCATGGGGAAGTTTGCTGCCATGCTCTGGAGATTGCGATCGCGAAGGGCATACAGCAGGCATAAATAGTGCCGAGTACGGCTATCTGTAATTTGAAGCAGGTCGTAAGGCTGGGTTAATAAGGGCGCTGCGATTAATTTACTCATGCGAAGGCTCCCCGTGCTGGCTAGCCCCAGTTCAATGCCGCCCTCGGTTTTGCCAGACACCTGGATTGAGTTGGTTGCAAGGGTTTTACCCAAGGTTTTGCCCTGCTGCCGTAGCGCCTCTACCAAAAAGCCAATGCTGACAATATTGGCGCGCTGGAGCGCATTTTGAAAACGCGGCGAAACCGGAATCCATTTGCGTTGCCCTGTGGTGCCGCTGGTGAGGGTAATAAACCGAATGGAGTCCGGCGTTAAGATATTGCGCTCACCCATGCCCGTGCGCTTCACGTCTTGTTCATAGTCTTGGTATTGAGTGACGGGGAGGCGATCGCAAAATGCATCTATCGAGCGAATTTCACCCAGGGCATAGCGTTTGCCGCGCTCAGTGTGGCGGTAATGGCGCAGCATCCCTTTTAGAAACCGCTCTTGAGTCGCCATAGGATCGCGAGTTTTACGGATAAACGCCGCCCTACGCTGCGTGGCATAGCGAGTCAAAAGAGGAACGTACCAATCAGTCATTACGATGAGGCCGTTGACTCAACGCGCCCAGAAAATTAAAGAGACTTACAAGATAAACACATTTTGCCGATCAGGAGCAACTGCAAGGCTGCTTTAGCATTTCTCGCAGTAAGGAGATATAGTCTTAAAATTTAGTAGAATTTGTAATTTTCAATTGAAACCCTCGTCCTAGACCCAGTGAATGCGTTGCGAACGAATACCTTACCCCAAACAAACGTTATAGACGTACTGAGGCACAGAGCAAACTGTCAGCCAGATTTAACGGGATATACATTTTTAATAGATGGCGAAACTAAGGCAGTTAGCCTAACCTATGAAGCCCTCGACCTTCAGGCTCGAGCTATTGCAGCCCATCTTCAATCTCATAACGCCTATGGCTCACGCGCTTTATTGCTGTATCCATCAGGGTTAGCGTTTATTGCGGCTTTTTTAGGCTGTCTCTACGCAGGCGTTACTGCGGTTCCCGCTTATCCCCCGCAGCAGAATCAGAATAGACAAAGGCTGCAAACTATTGTGACCGATGCCCAAGCAACCTTTTCGCTAACCACTGCCGCACTGCTGCCTGAAAGCCAGATGCAGTTTGAACATACTCAAGGCGCATTCTCACACCTGCATTGGATTGCCACGGATACCCTAGAGACTTCAGCGGCTGAGGCATGGAAGATGCCGCAGTTAGAGAGTGATGCGATCGCCCTACTGCAATACACCTCAGGCTCTACCGGAGCGCCCAAAGGCGTGATGGTGACGCATCACAACCTCATCCATAACGCCACGATGATTCAGGACTGTTTTCAGGATGGCGCAGACAGCATCGGCGTTTCTTGGCTGCCTCCGTATCACGACATGGGGTTAATTGGCGGAATTCTTCAGCCGCTCTCTATTGGTCGGCCGATGATTTTGATGTCGCCGACTGCATTTTTGCGCAAGCCCGTGCGTTGGCTCCAGGCTATCTCTCGGTATCGTGCCACCACGAGCGGTGGACCTAACTTTGCCTATGACCTGTGCGTCAACAAAATCACCCCCGCAGACTGCGAAATGCTCGATCTCAGCAGTTGGCAAATTGCCTTTAATGGCGCTGAACCCATTCGTCCTCAAACCCTAGAGGCTTTTTCTAATGCCTTTCAAGGGTATGGGTTTCATCGCTCTGCGTTTTATCCCTGTTACGGCATGGCAGAATCGACCTTAATGGTAACGGGCTGCACTCGGATGAACCCGCCTGTGGTGTGTACGGTTGATGCGATCGCCCTCAAAGACAAGCAGGCCATTCCCGTTGAGCATTCGCTGCAGACATCTCAAACGATTGTGAGCTGTGGTCAGGCTCGGCGAGAGAAAAAGGTCATTATTGTTGACCCAAATACTCTAGAGCAGTGCGCCGACTCTACGGTGGGTGAGATTTGGGTTTCGAGTTTGAGTGTGGCACAGGGCTACTGGAACCAGCCGCAAGAAACAGAGCGCATTTTTAATGCGTACCTTAAAAATGCCCAGAGTGATGCCCCTGAGGGGCCTTTTCTGCGGACAGGCGACTTGGGGTTTATTCAGTCGGGGGAGCTATTTGTGACGGGTCGGCTGAAGGAACTTATTATTATTCGGGGTCGCAACCACTATCCTCACGATATTGAATGGACGGTTCAGTCTAGCCACGCTGCCCTGCGCTCTGGTGGCGGTGCGGCTTTTTCCGTTGAGGCTAATGGCGTTGAGCGTCTGGTGATTGTGCAAGAGGTCGAGCGCAGCGTTGTACGACAGCTCGCCGCAGAAGAAGTTTTTGCCTCACTGCGCAGGGCCATATCAGAAAATCATCACCTTCAGGTGTATGCGATCGCCCTCTTAAAGCCCGGCAGCATCCCCAAAACGTCCAGCGGCAAAATTCAGCGAACTGAGTGCCGCACTCGGTTTATGGAGGGGAGCTTGGCGACGCTAGAGGCTTGGGGCGAGCGTTCCGTTGACTTTCAGCAGGTGCAGGCGGCAGCAGAGGCAATGCTGAAAACCTTGACCAGTCCGCAATCCTCTCCTTTGTTCGGGGGCGAAGAATCTAGCAGCAGCACTATCCCAAATTTGAACATCCCAAGTTTGACTACCCCTACTCTGGCTCCGACCGAAGAAGATATTCAGACCTGGATGACGGCTAATCTTGCCCTCTATCTCAAGATTCCGCTAGACGACATCGACCTCTCAGAACCTTTCTCTCATTACGGACTAGACTCTTCGAGTGCGGTCAGTCTTGCGGCTGAACTCTCTAACTGGCTAGGGCGTGAACTAGAGCCAACCTTATTTTGGGAATATCCGAGTATTGAAGCTTTGGCCCATTATCTCGGCAGTGCCTAGCCCCATCAAGCCAAGATTAAATCCATTAAGGGCTTCATGTCTTTGTTTCAGGATCTACTCGTTATAATGACTTAAAACTTTGCCGGAAAGAAGCCTAACGCAACCGTTAGTGCCTATCTAGCGGATTGACTCAGTTAAGCTTAAGAGCATTTTGGAATGTTTGACCAGCGCTTTATTTTTATAGAACATGTTGAACGAATAAGACTGAAGATATAAATCTGCCCTCTATCGTAAATAGCTTTCTTGCGCGAATACGACCCTCTCCCCCAGCCCCTCTCCCAGAACGGGCGAGGGGAGCCGGAATTAGCCCTTCTCCCCTAGTGGGAGAAGAGTAAAGCCCTCGGCTATAAGAAAGGGATGAGGGGGACGAGATTGAGGCAAGAGGTCTAATGTCTAAGTCTTAAATTTTTAAGGTCTGGTCGAAGCAAAATGCATAAAGAACCTATTGCTGTTATTGGAATTGGCTGCCGTTTACCAGGAGCCAATAACCCGCAGGAATTTTGGAAACTGCTGCACGACAATGTAGATGTCATTACAGAAGTGCCCCCATCCCGATGGGATCTGGATACTTTTTACGATCCTGACCCAACCCAGCCCCACAAAATGAGTACCCGCTGGGGTGGCTTTTTAGAAAATGTTGATCAGTTTGATCCCACTTTTTTTGGCATTACGCCCCGTGAAGCCAACACCATCGACCCGCAACAGCGGCTAATTTTAGAAGTCGCCTGGGAAGCGCTAGAAGATGCAGGGCAGGTGCCATCCCGCTTATCTGGCTCAAAAACGGGCGTTTTTATTGGTATCTCTAGCCACGATTATTCTTCACTAGTCACCAGTAATGACCCCTATGCCCTTACGGGGAATGTCAACTGCATTGCGGCAAACCGGATCTCTTATGTGCTGAATTTTAGAGGCCCTAGCTTAGCGGTAGATACGGCCTGCTCTTCATCTCTGGTAGCGGTGCATTTGGCCTGTCAAAGCCTTTGGGATGGCGAGAGTACGCTGGCATTAGCGGGTGGGGTACAGGTGATTTTGTCGGCGGACTTATCCGTGAGCTTTAGCAAGGCGGGGTTAATGGCACCAGATGGTCGCTGTAAAACTTTTGATGCCAAGGCCAATGGCTATGTCCGTAGTGAAGGGGCGGGGGTTGTGCTGCTGAAGCCGCTGTCTCAAGCACAAAAAGACGGCGACCCCATTTACTCGGTTATTTTAGGGACTGCGGTGAATCAAGATGGACGCAGTAATGGTCTATCTGCGCCCAATCCAGAGGCGCAAGAAGCGGTCGTGCGCGAAGCCTATCAACGCGCTGGGGTATCGCCAGGGCAGGTGCAGTATGTAGAAGCCCACGGTACAGGCACAAAACTCGGCGACCCGATGGAGCTGAAGGCATTGGGGGCAGTTTTGAAGGAGGGGCGTGCTGAGGGCGATCGCTGTGTAGTTGGCTCGGTTAAGGCCAATCTGGGGCATTCCGAAACGGCGGCAGGCATTACGGGTTTCATTAAGGTTGCGTTGGCACTTAAGCATCAGCAGATTCCGGTAAGTCTGCACTTTCAAGAGCCGAACCCCTATATTGATTTTGATGCCCTACAGCTCAAGGTTCAGCAAACTCTGGAACCTTGGCCCTATCGAGAGGGGGCTGCCGTTGCGGGGATCAACTCCTTTGGGTTTGGGGGCACCAATGCCCATGTAGTGCTTCAGGAAGCGCCGCCAAAGACTCCTAAGCTTGATTTCTCTAAATTTCAAAGACCTTGGCATCTGCTGACGCTCTCAGCAAAAAGTGAGGCGGCTTTACGCGCATTGAGTGGGCGGTATCAAACGCTGCTGGCACAGAACCCGATGCTGTCTTTGGCGGATGTTTGCTATGGCGCGAATGGGGGGCGATCGCAGTTCAAGCATCGACTAATTGCTATTGGATCTTCGAGTGCCGAGGTGCAGAAACAGCTTGCGGCATTTGCGGCAGGAGAGACAGACATCACAGGTGTTCTAGAAGGACAGGTGACGGGCAAGAAAGCGCCTCGCATCGCCTTTCTGTTTACATGGCAAGGCTCGCAGTATGTGGGCATGGGCAGAGCGCTGTATGAATCTCAGCCCACCTTTCGGAAAGTATTAGACCGCTGTGATGAGATTTTACGACCTGAGCTAAAGGTGTCGCTGCTGTCGGTTCTGTACCCCGAAGGGG
>JBGSVR010000232.1:0-2251 GCA_041752855.1 Thermosynechococcaceae cyanobacterium | reverse complement strand
ACCGCGATCGCGGCTTTACAACATGGGCATCCTGACGGTTTTTTTAGCGCTTCTTAAAGACAGAAAGACGTTTTTAGACGAAATTCATCATCACGTTCAGCTCAAGACCAAAATTTCGGCGCTGCTGGTGTGTAGTTTTGTGTGCTTTGCCTTTTATGGGGCAATCATTGGCGCGTTTAGTGGCTTCCAACAGGCGATCGCCTCTGCCATTAAGCTGCCTGCGCTATATCTGCTAACCCTGGTGGTGTGTCTGCCTGCGCTCTATATTTTTAACGTGCTGTTTGGCTCTACCAAGTCGATTGCACAGCATTTTACTTATGTGCTGAGTACAGCATCTGTCATTGCGCTGCTGCTGTGCGGGTTTGCGCCCGTGACGCTCTTTTTTCTAATCACCATTACCTCCAATCGAGACTACTCGTTCTTTCTGCTGCTGAATGTTGCTATTTTTACGCTCACTGGCATCTTTGGAGTGTCTTTTCTGTATCAGGCCATGCGCCCAGATGAATCAGAAACCGATGGCAACGTGAAGCTGCGTGCCAAAATTTTGCGGCTATGGCTGATGCTGTACGGGTTTGTGGGGAGTCAGTTGGGGTGGACATTGCGCCCCTTCTTTGGTTCGCCCGTGGAGTCTTTTGAGCTGTTTCGGCCTCGGTCTGGAAATTTTTTGAGCGGTGTTTGGACTGCAATTACCAATCTTTTGATGGGTGCAGGTTAACGCCATGTGTACAGCGTTAGAGCATCTGCGGCTTTCATCTCGTGAGATTGAGCAGTGGAGCGGTCTGGAGGTGGGCGATCACTGGGTGGGCGGTCTACTGCTGGGCATCTATCGGTTTTCTAAACTTCAGCAGCCCCTGGACTGGGCTGGGTGGCTGCTATTTGAACTCGTAACCGCAGCGCTTATCTTTGTCTTCACGCTGCCGATTGGGTTAGGGATAGTGCGGATTGTTCCGTCTAATCGCGTGATGCTGGTGAGTATGGGCGTTTCTACGCTAATGGGGATGGGCACGCTGTATGGCTACCGAGGTCGGAAGGGGCGATCGCACCAAACGCTGTTGCATTTGCTTGATGAGATTGACCGCTATCATGAGGTGCTGGCGGCGATCGCAGTAATAGACCAACTTGCCGCAGCTCAGGGCGCAGCACCCCAGACAGAACGCTATGAAACCTTACAGCTCACGCGAGATTGCCTGATCACAGGCTTAAAAACAGAGCGCATCTTACGAGAGCAGCGCGGTTTTTTAATGCAGGATGGATCCGCTCACTTAGAGCAAAGTCTTGCGCTACTCAAAACATTGGATCTTCAGATGCAAGCTGATGAGTATTCTGAGATTTTGCAGCAGTCTGTCGGCATTGCCGAGCGCGTCCGACAGGAACTCTATGGCACGGATAGGCGTATAAATCCCTCATCCAATGAAGGGATGTGAATAAGTGTGAGCCTGAACTTAATGCAGCTCAATCGGAAGAAACTAAAGCGCCATAATGAATTTATTGTGGGTGAGTGAAAAAATGGTCAGCAATCGGTGGGTTGGGGCTGCTTCTGCGTTGGCGATCGCAGCGTCTGTCAGTGGGCTAGAGTTAAAGACAATCGAGCCGCACACATTATCTGCCCAAGCATTACCGCGTCAGATCTCTACTACAAAATTTGAACTTAAGTCAGATGCACCCCAAGCGATGCCACAAACCTTGGGTTCTGGCTCTGTCAAAGTTGTCGTAGATCCCCAAAAAGTCGGCGACAAAGACTCGTCAGAATATACGCTCAACTACCAAATTTTTTATAACAACGTACCACAGCTCAAAACCAGCGCTACCGGCTGGATCATGGGCACCTTAGAGCTTCAAGACTTAGACCATGACGCTACTTCAGAAGTGGTTGTTTCAACCTTTACCGGCGGAGCGCACTGCTGTATGGAGTACACCATTCATGGGTGGCAGCAAAATAAATTTGTCACAACAACAACAGGGCCTTTAGATAGCGGGGGAGGACAGTTCAAAGACCTAAACGGCGACGGAACGCTAGAGTTTTTGAGCGTTGATAACGCATTCCTGTATGCCTTTGATTCCTATGCTGGGTCATTTCCGCCCACGCGCATCTATCAGTACAAAGCCGGACAGCTTATTAACACAACGCGACAATATCCAAAGGTGCTGCGCGCTCACGCTTGGGAAATGTATCAGGTGCTTCAACGAAGCAAAAAAGAGACTGGGGCTTCGGCCAATGGCGTTTTGGCGGGGTATGTAGGGCAGAAAATTT
>JBGSVR010000231.1:0-14289 GCA_041752855.1 Thermosynechococcaceae cyanobacterium | reverse complement strand
ACTCCCAGTGCGGAGTCTGCCGTGGCGATCGCCGTACCGCCTGTACCGTTAAACAGATTTTTCCAAAAGCCCATGCCGCTGCTGCTGCCCACACGATGAAACGCACACTTAGGCTAGTATAATTCAGCTCTAATTCCCCTGTCGCTCTACCTGAAAAGGAATTTTGCAGAATATCCGCGAAATTCGTCAGGCTCTGATTTCACGAGTGCCACGACTAGAAAATGGTTCGTCACGGGTTAAGGCATCTTGACTCACCCCACAGATCGGGCTAACCCGCTGTCTGAGCGCAGCGTTATACTCATGGCAGTTGCGGATGGGGGATTTGTGTGAATCAAGAATCAATCAGAAATTACGATCTCAAGCCCCTATCTAAACTCAAAATTCTAAGAAAATCATTATTTTTGAGATTTAATTGCTCAGGGTAAACATCATGCTGGAGTATCTTCCCCCCCTTAATGAGCATAATTTGCCCTACCCCGACACGATGCATCCTATTGTGGTGCATTTTGTCATTGCAATGGTTTTATTTGCGGTGGTGTGCGATGTCATTGGCTATTTCACCCGCAATGCTCGACTGTACGAGGTGAGCTGGTGGAATTTGTTTTTTGCCACGATTTCTATTTTTGTTGCGATTGTCTTTGGGCAGGTTGAAGCAGGTTTAGCCGAACCCTATGCAGCATCCGTGTCTACGCTGAATCTTCATAGCATTCTGGGCTGGTCTTTGTCGGGTGTGCTTTCGGCGGTCACGGCATGGCGCTACATTCTGCGATCGCGCGACCCTAAAACGCTGCCCTTTCCCTTTCTAATTGTCGGAGGACTGCTCACGCTCCTGGTGCTATTCCAGGTTTATCTTGGGGATGTGCTGGTGTGGGTCTATGGACTGCATACGGTTCAAGTGGTTGAGGCCGTCAGAAAAGGGGTGTTGAGATGAATACTGATTTAATCGACCAGCTTAAAGGGCAACTTGGAGAAAATGGCCTACCCTATGCGCTGCCCATTCATCCAAACCTCGTCCACTTAACGCTGGGGCTGTTTATTGTGGCGATCGCCTTTGATATCGTCGGCGTATTTTTCCCCCTCGAAAAATCCATCTTTAAGTTTCTGGCGATTCCTGCCACCCGATCCAATTTTTTTGATGTGGGCTGGTACAACATGCTCGCTGCGGCGATCATTACCTTCTTTACCGTTGCGGCAGGCTTCTACGAGATCTTGTTGGCAAAGCCCTCAGCAGATGTAACCAGCGCTTGGGGGCTACAGGCCATGGAAACCATGCTCTGGCATGGCGTTGGCGGGGTCATACTGCTATTTTTGATTGCTGGCATGGCGATTTGGCGAGGCTTCCAGCGATTTCTCTGGCGCAAAGACATGGCAAGACAGGTGCAGTGGGGCTATCTGTTGGCAGGTCTGGGGATTTTTGTGCTCATGTTTGCCCACGGCACCCTGGGCGCGCATCTTGGCGGTGAATTTGGCGTTCACGTCAGTGCCGATCAGCTCTTGCAGCTCGGCGAAAATCCAAACGTGCTAGGGGTATAACGTCTATGAGCATTCGTACTGTTATTACGTTGGGGTTAGTGGCGATCGCCCTTGCTTTAATCAGCCTATGGATGGGGCAGCAGGCCTACACATGGTTCCCACCCCAGGCGTCTGCCGAATCGGTTTTGGTCGATCAGCTTTTTAGCTTTTTAGTGACGCTGGGCACCTTCATTTTTCTAGGCGTGGTCGGCACCTTGGCCTATGCGGTGCTATTTCAGCAGGCGGGTAAATACGACACTAGCGATGGCCCCCCCATTGAGGGCAATGTGCCCCTAGAGGTGGTGTGGACTGCGATTCCCTTTGCCTTGGTGATCTGGATTGCCTTTTACAGTTACCAGATCTACGACCAGATGTCGATTTTAGGGCCGATGGAGCATGTCCACGGCAAGATGGCAATGGCCTCGGCGATCGCCGCCCCCCCATCAAAATCCTCTCCAGCAGCGGCAGATGCCCTCCCTCCCATCGAAGTTCATGCCCGTCAGTGGGTGTGGGAATTCCGCTACCCTGATCGCAACGTCACCAGTACAGAACTGCATCTTCCTAGCAATCAGCGGGTCAAGCTCATTTTGCAGTCTGAGGACGTTTTGCACGGTTTTTTTGTCCCTGCCTTTCGGATTAAGCAGGATATTATCCCCGGTCGCGTGATTGATTTTGGGTTTACCCCCATTCGAGAAGGACGCTATCGGCTCCGCGACTCTCAGTACAGCGGCACCTACTTTGCTGCGATGCAGGCCGATGTGGTTGTGGAGTCGCCAGCAGCCTATCAGCAGTGGCTGACAGCCGCCGCCGCCCAGCCGCCGACGGAGGCCTATAACCGAGCCTTTGAGGAGTATCACCTCGCCCAAAATCCCATTAGTACAGGGTGGAAGATTGTTGAGCCAGCCTCCCCTCCCCGCGTGAATGTATCCACCAATCCTTCCCAAAATCCCCCAAGTGGGAAAGAGAGTAAACCATGACGAATCTCTCCGTTGAGGCGATCGCCCAAATTGAACAGCCCCTCCCGGGTGCGCCCGATAACTGGAAGCGATTCTTCAGCTTCAGCGCCGATCACAAGGTCATTGGCATCCAGTACCTGGTGACTGCCTTCTTTTTCTTTTTAATTGGCGGTCTGCTCGCCATGGTGATGCGGGGCGAGCTGATTACCCCTGAATCAGACTTGGTGGATCGCGCCGTGTACAACGCCATGTTCACCATGCATGGCACCATCATGCTGTTTCTGTGGACATTTCCTGCCCTTTTGGGGCTATCTAACTATCTGGTGCCCCTCATGATTGGGGCAAAGGATATGGCCTTTCCAAAACTGAATGCCGTTGCCTTTTGGATGGTTCCGGTGTTTGGGTTTATTCTGATGGCAAGCTTTTTTGTGCCAGGAGGTCCCTCCCAGTCTGGCTGGTGGGCGTACCCCCCTGTGAGCCTTCAGAACCCAACTGGCAACCTGATTACGGGGCAGACCCTTTGGCTGGTGGCGGTTGCCATCTCCGGTGTGGCTTCGATTATGGGTGCCGTCAACTTCGTCACCACCATCGCTCGGATGCGCGCCCCAGGGATGCACTGGTTTCGGATGCCCGTGTTTGTCTGGACGGTGTTGGCAGCGCAAATTATTCAGCTCATTGGCCTACCCGCGCTGACCGCCGGAGCCGTCATGCTTTTGCTCGATATCACGGCTGGTACCAGCTTTTTTGACCCCGCCAAGGGGGGCGACCCAGTGCTGTTTCAGCATTTCTTTTGGTTCTACTCCCACCCTGCGGTCTATGTGATTATTCTGCCTATCTTTGGCGTGTTTTCAGAAATCTTTCCGGTTTATGCCCGTAAGCCCTTGTTTGGCTATAAAGTAGTCGCCATCTCGTCCCTGGTTATTACAGGCTTGAGCACTGTTGTTTGGGTGCATCACATGTTCGCCAGCGGCACGCCTGGGTGGATGCGGATGCTGTTTATGGCAACCACGATGCTCATTTCTGTCCCGACGGGAATCAAGGTGTTTGCCTGGGTGGCAACCATTTGGGGCGGCAAGCTCCGCCTCAATACGCCCATGCTGTTTGCCCTAGGGGGGCTGACGATGTTTGTGTTTGCTGGCGTTACAGGCATTATGCTGGCGGCGGTGCCCTTTGATATTCACGTCAACAACACCTATTTTGTGGTCGGGCATTTTCACTATGTGATCTACGGCGCTACCGTTATGGGCATGTATGCCGCAATTTATCACTGGTTCCCTAAAATGACGGGGCGCATGTATTCCGAAGGATTAGGCAAGCTGCACTTTGCCCTGACGTTCATTGGTACCAACCTCAATTTTTTCCCCATGCATCCCCTCGGACTCATGGGAATGCCTCGGCGCGTCGCCTCCTACGACCCTGAATTTGCGTTTTGGAATGTGATTGCGAGTTTAGGGGGGTTTCTGTTGGGGATGTCTACCCTTCCCTTTTTGCTCAACATCATTGGCTCTTGGGTACAGGGCGAACAAGCGCCTAAAAATCCGTGGCGGGCGATCGGGCTGGAATGGTTGATTTCCTCACCGCCTAGTGCTGAAAACTTTGAAGAACTGCCGATTGTGATTGCCGAGCCGTATGGCTACGGTAAATCTGAACCCCTGGTTTCAAATCCTGATGCCCTGGAGGTCGCCCATGAATCCCGCTGAGATCGATCAATCCCTCAATACTTTAGGTGCGCCCAGTCAGCCGCTAGCGCACGAGGCTGCTCACGGTCACGATGATGCAGGCAATCGGATGTTTGGCTTCATCGTATTTCTACTGTCTGAAAGCGTGATCTTTTTCAGCTTTTTTGTCGGCTACATCGTCTACAAAACCTCAGCACTAGAATGGTTACCTGCTGGCGTGACGGGGTTAGAAATTCGAGAGCCAGCCATCAATACCGTGGTGCTGGTGTCTAGTAGTTTTGTGATTTACGTTGCCGAACGCTTTCTCCACGATAAAAATATCTGGGGCTTTCGAGGGTTCTGGCTACTGACTGCGGCAATGGGGAGCTATTTCTTGTATGGTCAGGCAGTGGAATGGCGCGGCCTGAGCTTTGGCTTGACCGATGGCGTTTTTGGCGGCACCTTTTACCTTCTCACCGGATTTCACGGTCTGCATGTGCTGACGGGGGTATTACTTCAGCTCATAATGCTGGGGCGATCTTTTCTGCCAGGCAACTACGACAAAGGTGAATTTGGGGTGGCAGCCACCTCTTTGTTCTGGCACTTTGTGGACGTCATCTGGATTATTTTGTTTGTGCTGATTTATGTGTGGCAGTGAGGCAGCGTCATGATTATCGACGACCAATCCTATGATTTGATCATTGTGGGCACAGGGGCTGGGGGCGGAACCCTTGCCCAAAAGCTGGCTCCGACGGGCAAAAAAATCTTGATTTTAGAGCGGGGCGATTTTATGCCCTTGGCGGAGCAGAACCGCAGTAATGTGGATATCTTCAAACGCGAGCGCTACCACGCACCAGAACAATGGTATGATCGTGCTGGAGAACCGTTTTCGCCTCAAACAAACTATGCCGTTGGGGGCAACACCAAAATTTACGGCGCTGTCTTACAGCGATTCCGAGAACGGGATTTTGAGGCGGTTCAGCACCAGTCAGGCGTTTCGCCAGAGTGGTGTTTGAGATACGCCGATTTTGAACCCTACTACACTGAGGCTGAAGCCCTTTACAAAGTTCACGGTCAACCCACTAACGATCCGACTGAGCCACCTCACAGTGCAGATTATCCATTTGCTCCTGTGGTGCAGGAAGCTCAAATTGAGGGGATTGTTGAGGCGATCGCCCAGCAAGGTCTGCACCCCTCTCCTCTCCCCCTGGGACTCACCCATCAGGATGATGACCCTAGCAACGATGCCGAAGTCAGCGGCATTACACCCGCTTTAACCCATGCCAATGTGATTTTGAAAACAAAGGCGAAGGTTCTTCGGCTACATACAAACCCCTCTGGACTTGCAGTGAAAGGGGTAGAAGCCGAAATTGCTGGAGAATCCTTTCTGTTTTTAGCTGATATTGTGGTGCTGGCCTGTGGCGCGATCAATTCGGCTGCTTTATTGCTGAGGTCAGTGAGTGAGGCGCATCCTAACGGTTTAGCAAACCGCTCAGGCTTGGTGGGACGCAACTTGATGAAAAGTCTCATCACGGTGGTGGTGCAGCTCAGCACCAAACCCAATTCTGGCACGTTCCAAAAGACGGTTTCGGTGAATGATTTTTATTGGGGCGATAAAGATTTCCCCTATCCTATGGGGCATATTCAAAACTCCGGTGGACTGCTTTCCGACGTGATTTTTGCAGAAGCACCGCCGATGTTTTCGGTACTGGCAAAGTTTATGCCTGGTTTTGGGCTGCGGCAGTTAGCGACTCATTCCATTGGGTGGTGGGCGCAGACAGAAGATTTACCCAATCATAAGAATCAGGTTCGACTGGAGAGTGGAAAGGTGATCGTAAACTATACGGCCAACAACCGCGAAGCCCACGATCGCCTCATTTACCGCTGGACTGAAGTACTCAAATCGGTCGAAAAAAACCTAGCGAGCTTTCAGAAAGGTGTAATTCATCCTAAAGGTGAAAGCCCTTTACAGGTTTTAGCCAATCAGTGTGGCACCTGTCGCTTTGGCATAGATCCTGATGCATCTGTCCTAGACCCTAACTGCCGCGCCCATGATGTCGAGAACCTGTACGTTGTTGATAGCAGCTTCTTCCCTTCTAATGCCAGCATTAGCCCAGCTTTGACCATCATGGCGAATGCCCTTCGAGTGGGTGAGCATCTGATTGAACGGCTGTAATACGGCGTTTTATGACGGTCATCGTAGGATGGGTTGACATTAGGAAACCCATTGCCAGATCCATCTGGTGTATGGAGCCGCGATCGCCTTGCCCAAAACCTGAGCCTTCCGATTGACTGAAGGTAAATTTCGCACCTTTCTGATACAAAGACTGGTACCCGTTGGATTTGGATACCCGTCTTTGTATCAGTTAGCCTTTCACGCAAACCACCTGCTTCAGTGTCGCCACAATCTCCACGAGATCAGATTGGTTTTGCATCACGGTTTCGATTGGCTTATACGCCACCGGAATTTCATCAATAATGCCAGCGTCCTTGCGGCACTCAACCCCATCGGTTTGGCGCACCACATCATCCACATCAAACTTACGTTTTGCCGCACTGCGAGACATTAAGCGTCCCGCCCCGTGGCTACAAGAACAGTAGCTTTCTGCATTGCCCTTGCCCTTCACGATGAAAGACTTTGCCCCCATCGAGCCAGGGATAATGCCATAGTCTTCTGTGCGTGCCCGTACCGCACCCTTACGGGTAACGTAAACCTCTTGGTCGTAATGCATCTCTTTTTCAGCGTAGTTGTGGTGGCAGTTCACCACGAGCAAAGGCTTTGTGGGCTTACCACCCGCCACATGCTTTTCTACAATTTGCTTAAACCGATCCATCATGACCTGACGGTTAAAACGGGCGTAGTCTTGCGCCCACTGCAAATCGCGCCAGTAGTCGGCAAACTCAGGTGTGCCAGCTACAAAGTATGCTAAATCTGGGTCTGGCAGTTGGGTATGAGCCAGCCGTGCCAGATCTCGTGCCGTCTTTATGTGGTTTTGAGCCAGCATATTGCCAATATTGCGCGAGCCAGAGTGCAGCATTAGCCAAACCTGGTTTTGGGTATCCACACACAGCTCAATAAAGTGGTTGCCACCTCCCAAAGACCCCATTTGCTTAAGCGCCTTGGTTTCTAAGTGCTGTACGCCTCGGTGAAGCTCTTTAAAATGCTTCCAGCCTTGCCAGTTGTAGACCGCTTTATCAACGTCCTTATTTTCGTTGAAGCCCACCGGAACCATCGCCTCAATATCTTGACGGATCTTTTTGAGCTTGCCGTCGAGCTGATCTGCCATAAACGGCATCTGCATAGCACCCATCCCGCAGCCCACGTCTACCCCAACCGCTGCTGGAATGATGGCATCTTGAGTAGCAAGCACCGAACCCACCAAGGCACCTTTGCCCAAATGGACATCTGGCATCAGCGCGACGTGTTTGTAAACAAACGGCAGCGAGGCCACGTTGCGAGCCATTTTTGTTTCTTCATTCCCTAACGGGTGATTAGCCCAGGACAAAACGGGTTTGGGCGTTGATAGAGGTAATTCTTCGTAAGGCATAAAAATTCAACCACACTTTCTTAAACTGGATTATTTGTAATCTGCGATGATTGCAGATTACATTGCAGGGCACAGCAGCCTATGGGCACCAAAAACTAAGACCTGTCGTAGTTGCAACAAGCCCACAGCGTTGAGGCGGTGTTAAGTTAGAACGTTCAGAGCCTTATCAAGCATGGATCAAGAGCAGCAAGACGCATCCTGATGGCTAGACTGCCAGATCTTCACTAAATGGTTTTCTAGCGCGGGATCTGTATTCATAAAGAAAATTCCTTCCCCTGGATTTTCTTGTTGAGCTAACCAGTACCCTTTAAGCCGCATTTCTACCTGGGCGGCTCCCTTCTGGATTAGCTCTAGCGTATTGGTGGGAGTCTGAGAAATCGCTCCCATTAAGCCCTTTAGCGAAGGTAAAGAATGACTCACCAGTAGCGACACAGACGTGGGTTCTAACCCGACAGGTTTACCGATGCGAAGTCCTAAAAGCACCCGCTGCCGAATCGCTGCTTCAAAAGATTCAACTGAGCGCTCTAATGTGACGCCCGTCGAGGTGTACGTGAGTTTCAACATAAAAAATCCTGGAGAGTTCCATTTTCTTCTCTTCGTTCAAAAATAATTAGGACAGACACTCAGCACAGAGCTGCCCTCAAAAAAATTAGGCTTTGTCAGGGAAACCATTCTTGAATGGATCGGTTTATAAAAACCATGCGGTTCACCGCCCTAAGAATTCAACAGCATTCGCATCATCCAAGGCATCTACGCCTAAAGTCACACCGTCTACAGAGAGCGCCTAATTTGACTCCCGACTGCTGCATACTTCAATATGCTGAACTTTAGACTGATTGAAAGTTCTACTAATATACTACAATCGTAGTACGGTCTGTCAAGTCGATAGAGGAGATTGAAAAATGGTAAATGTCCGTCAGGTGCCCACGACAGAAATGCAGGTTACAAGCATTCGCCTTGAGCAGGAGTTAAAGGAACACCTGAAGGATCTTGCAGGGCATCAAGGGTATCAGGCTTTAATTCGAGAAATTTTGTGGGGCTATGTGCATCAGCATCAGCAGAGTCCTTCTAGTACATTGCAGACCACTCAAATTCGGGCGACTTTAACGGCGATCGCCCAGACCACAGAATATTGCGCCCTCACCGGACAAATAATTCACCCAAACGAGCCAATGCTGCTGGGTTTGACCACTGAAGGGCGACTGGTTCCACTCTCGGTTCAGTGCTTTGAAACAGAACCCGTCGCACTCAGCGCTCGTTAGATTGACCTAAGTTGTGATGTAGGTCACAGGTGAATAGCGAACCGAATCACCGAGTGAGCGAAGGCTTTCGCGCATGATAAACACAGCCTAGATTAAAGGGATAAAATCCATGAGCGGCTGTGTGTGGCGGAGTAAGAGAATGCGGTCTATCACCATCGGGTTAGCTAGCCTAATGGGTCTCAATTTACTAGCAGGTGTAGCAGGTGCAGAAGCCCTAACGGTTAAGCCTTCACCGGAGCAAGACGGAATCCATCTGTACGGCGAAGCGAATGCCGCGAACCAGTTGGGGAAAGGCTACTTCATTTTTCAGCAATCTGGTCAAAAGATTGTCGGCGCGATGTACTATCCGCAGTCTGAATATACTTGCTTTACGGGCAACCGAACCGCTACCAATGTTCACCTTCAGCCCTTTGAGTTAGGTAATCAGCCTTTCTCTGGGCAATCTCTATCTGGAGAAGATGCGCTCCAAGTTTCTTTGCCACAGCTCTATAAGATTGCCCAGATTGGAGTATCCGAACGGCAGGCATTAGAAGCGTGTCAGCAGGAGGCGATCGCCTTTCAGTCTTCCCGTCCTGCTACGGCAGCCTTACCGCTTTGGTAAGCATAAGTCTCTGATTAATATCTCAAATCTTGCCGTCAAACTGGCGATACCAAATCCAGTTTGCGGCGATTTCAATTACCAGCAAAATGCCGCCCACACCTACGGCTATTTCGGGGCGATAGTTGCTGCGGCTAAGGGTTTCTATCCAGGTGTGGGTGAGGTCGGAGTCAATGAAATGGTTGGCGATCGCCGGAAACAAATAAATCAGCGCTGCACCTAGCACAGCCCAACCCACCATAGAGCTGAGCAGAAAAATTGTTTTTGCACTCGATTGTGAACCCATACTGCCCGAGATAAAGAAAGATAAATACAAGAGTAGCGCAGCAGCATTCACTTATAAACGAATGCTGCTGCGCTACCCTTACCCTCAAGCATGAAATGATTAGAGGCGATTCTTGAGAAGATCCTGAATGTTGAATCCGCCGCCGCCGCTGCCGCCGCCCAAAAGACCTCCCAGACCACCGAATAAACCGCCGCCGCTGCCGCCGAGCAAGCCGCCGCCACCACCACTTTTAGAACGATTAGAAAACCCTTCCATTACGCCTGTAATGACTGAGGGTGCAACTTCTCCGATGACGCTCATCATGCCGCTGCCGCTTTTGCCCTCTGTACTGCTGCCGCTGCTGCTTGCCGTAGCGCAATCACTCAAACTGCTGCTGCCGCCTTGGATGCTTTGATCCGCAACGCAGGCACAGAACTTGTTCACTTGATTAAAATCTGCGCCATTCACGCCGGAATGAACATTAACACAGTCTTTATACGCCGCCATTCTTCCGGGTGCTGCTGCGCCTAATCCTGATGAAGACTCAGGGAAAGACTGCTCTGTTTTGGGTGAAGACGACTCAAATAAAGGCTTTGCCTGAGCTGTTAAGGGCAAAGCAATGCTAGAGGCGATGAAAAAGCTAAGGCTAAGGAAAGGAGTGATATTTTTCATGATGTTTTGCTTCAAGACAATCTAATTGAGCTAGATATTCTGCTGAGCTTCTAAACGTTATTCTTCCCAAAAGGGTTTGGATATTATCAATACAGATGATCCAAACGCTAGAAAAACTCTGTCTAGGGAAACTTAGATAAGTTATGTCTAGCAAAACCGATAGAGCAAAGCCTTATGAAGGCGTGGTTGCTCTAATTCTAGTATTTTTTGCGAATTTTTGCGTAGGAATTGAATGCATTCTCAAGTTCGAGAATAAGATTTTGAGTGAGTTTATAGGCATTAATAAATAAGGTGTATTTCTGCTAGACGTCAAAACCGCTGCGTTTGATTCTTCAAGATACAAAAATTTATGATGAACCACCCTAACGCCGTAACAGGAGCGCACCTTCAGAGGGTTGCAATGATTGTAGATTAAGGTATATAGGGTCACAAGCTTATACACCCACTCGCTTAGGCTGCATAAACGGCAACTGGAACCCGTTTGTAGGCAGGAATGCCTGATTTTGGGTCAACAGTTGCCTTGAAGATGACGTTGACCTCTGGGTAAAACATCAGCGCAGCACCTTCACGGATTGACCCGTAAATGATTTCGACGTCGTCTAGGTGGCTGCGATCGCCCTTCACCGTAACCCGCTGATGCTCCACAAATCCTGCTTTCTCTGCATCGGCGGTACTCATCAAAATGCAGTTGCGGTGCGGCATTCCACGATATTTATCGCCAGCACCATAGACCACCGTGTTGTGCTGAGAATAGCTGCGGCCTGTGCCTAGGGCTAAGACAATCCCCTGCGTTTCTGCCGGAATATCAAAGTCTGCGAATGAAGGGAGTGAAAGCTCAGGCAACGGCGTCACAAACATATTGGCTTTACCCGTCGGCGTGGCAAACTTCGGCTCATGAAAAATTCGATTGGCGATAGTGAATTCTGCCTTAGTGTCATCAATTTCGCCAATTTTTTCATAGCCTGGGATGGTTTTGGCAATCAGCTCTCGCACATAGCGGGTGTTTTGTAATTTGCGCCACTGAATGGGCGTTTCGCCGTGGAGTCGATGGGCGAGTTCGGTTAAAAAGTCTACTTCTGCAATGAGGTCAGCCGATTTAAGATGGGTATCGCCTTCGTCGCTAAGCCGCACAAAATTATTGCCAGATTCTGTGGTGACTTTATGAGGGTTCTCAAATCGAGCAAAGACGGGAAGCACTAGGGTATTTTTCTGTGCCAAACCGTGGAAATGTCCGAGGTTGGGTTTGGTGGCGAGATAGATAATGGTTTCGACTTTACCCAATGCCTGCTTAGCCTGTTTTAAGTCAGGACTGGCTGCATACAGATTGCCGCCTAAACAGAGCAATGCATCAATTTTGCCCTTATCGGCGGCTTCGATTAAGGCATGAGTGTTGTAGCCAGGAACGCGGCTGAGAGGGCGATCGAGCAATTTCTCTAGTGCTGCCCTAATTTCTTCCTTGAGATGCGTCGTTACGCCCATTGAGCCAAAGCCCTGCACGTTGGAATGTCCGCGAATCGGCATGGTTCCAGCGCCTGGTTTACCTGCATTGCCAGAAAGCAGTGCGGTGTTGGCAATACTAAGCACGTTATCCATGCCGTTTGCATGTTGGGTAATGCCCATTGACCAAGCAAAAACGACGCGCTGGGAGGTGCCGATAATGGCTGCTGCTGCCTCAATTTCTGCTTGAGAAACGCCGCAGGATTGGGTAATCGTTTCCCAAGGTGTGACCGTGGCATACTCAACCACGGCTTCCCAGCCGTCAGTGTGATTTTTGAGGTACTCAGACTGATCTAACCCCTGCCAAATCAACGATTTTTGAAGACCCACCATTAGCGCCACATCGCTGCCTGGGTGGGGCTGAAGATACAGAGATGAAATCTCAGAGCCAGCGATCAACGATTTTATAAATGCAGGGGAGGCAAATTTGACTAGCCCTAATTCCACTACGGGGTTAATGACGATTACTTTGCCACCGCGATCGCGCACCTTTATCAGCTCATTCATGAGGCGGGGCTGATTAGCGGGTGCATTAGAACCCATCAGCACCACACAGTCTGACTTCTTGAGATCTTCTAGGCTCACCATTGAGGTGCCGGAGCCAAACATTTGACTCAAACCCATAGTAGAGGGGACATGACACAAATCAGAACAGTCGGCGAGGTTATTAGACCCTAACGCCCGAATCATAAGCTGCAACAAATACGCGGCTTCGTTGGAGGATCGCCCAGAGCTATAGGAGGCGACTCGTTCGGGCAGTTTACGGAAGGCGGCTTCGGCGATCGCAAATACTTCATCCCACCCAATTCGCTCATAGTGCTGACTGCCTGCCCTCAAAATCATTGGGAAGCTGAGCCGTCCTAACTGGTCGGCTTGTTGGGAGGTAAGTTGCTGAAGTTCTGTAATGGTTCGCTGGGCGAAGACTTCGGGCGGGATGGCGGGCTTGAGTTCGTGGGCGATCGCCTCTATGCTTTTGGCACAGCGCTGGAGCGTTTCTCCTTCTTCGTTAACAAAGCCCCCTTTTTGGCCTCCGGTACCCCACGCGCAAGAAAGGCATGAGCTTTTGTGCAGGAGCGTTTTCCAAATTTGTGCCCCACTGGGGGAGAGGGTCTGCTCTGCCCAGTATTGGATCACGGGCATTCCGCCACCCACGCTAGGCGTTCGTGGATTCTTTAGCTCCGCTTTGGTTTTGGGCTGAATGTTGGGCTGCGTTTCCAAATCCATAGCGCACCTTTATTTGGAGGGGGAGAAAGCTCAGGTGTAGCTCGTTGAAGAATATCTAGCTTGCTTCATACCCTCTAGGGTAACGCTCGGTTCTGTATGCTGGTTCTGCTAAAGGTACGAGATTGTTTGTCGTCCTCATCTTCTTCATTCAGGTTCTGGATTTGTTGCATCAGGAAGATTTGCCTTGCGATTCAATTAGCGAACAGATCCCATTTTTAAGTAAGGGCCAAAAAGTTTATCTAGTTGCGAAAAGTGGTCTGGCAATCGCTTCTTAATTTTGCCTGCGGCCTCAATCTCCTTGGTCCGCGCCTCTCCAATGGGAAGGTCAGCAAAAATGTTTTGGTGAGTCTCAAGATCAATTGCATCCACCCATAGTTCATGAAGATATTCAGCAACAGCATCTCCAAGAAGCAACCCCGCACCCTGCGTACCAATGAGGAATGCATCCTGAGCAGCCTGCGTCGGAGTTCCCTCCCGCATGATTGAACCGATAAATTCGACTGCTGAACGGTAGATTGAATATCTGCTTTCAAACAAATCGTGTCGTAGACGGTGATGATTGGTTCGCCATTGTTGCCAAGCTATGTAGCTGCCGATTGCTCCAAGGACTGGAGTGAGAAGAGCCTGAGACCACTGAAGAAATGTCATACTCAATTCCTTTAAGTCTGCTTCCATCAACTAAAAACCAACAATTACCTCAACTGCTAAAGCAATCTCTAGAAACGCCAACGCAGCAACCTTGCCTTCCGAGAGCATGACCTTCGATATATAGTCTCCCTCTTGGGGATCTCGAAAAATGATCAGCGTTCTGTCTTTGAGATTAACGACCCAATACTCAAGAATTTGCACCTCGGCATAAGATGGGGTTTCACTTCCAGATCTTTGTCCAGACTGGTTTCCGAGTATTCAATTAACCAGAAAATGTTTGTGGGATAGGGGTGATGCTGAAGGTACTCTTGTCTTAGGGGCTGGGCGATCGCAATATCCGGCTCCGGCTCAGAATGATTCGGCAGCGTAATCGGGTGCGCTTCTCTAATTTTGACTTTATCGCCTAATCGACCTCGTAAATAATCTCCCACCTCACTGCAAGAGTAGGC
>JBGSVR010000230.1:0-11534 GCA_041752855.1 Thermosynechococcaceae cyanobacterium | reverse complement strand
CTCTAGAGGTGCTGTCTTTGGGTTCAAACTTTCGGTGCTGCCGTTTCAGTTCTCTCAGGCTTCGTGAAATGGTTCTTACACCCCTTCGGATTTTGCTGGTTGAGGACGATGAACTGTTTCGTCTAGGGTTGTTGGTTCGGCTTGGGCAAGAGCCAGATCTAGAAATTGTGGCAGAGGCTGAGGATGGAGAAACCGCGATTGAGCTGGTCAGCCAAACGGTACTAGATATTGTGTTGCTAGATGTGGGTCTACCCGGCATTGGCGGCATTGAAGCCTGTCGTCAAATTAAGCAAAGACAGCCCCATCTGCCTGTATTGATACTCACATCCCACGCTCAACCATCTCTGATTATGCGTCTGATTGAAGCAGGCGCGCAGGGCTATTGCCTCAAGGGCATTGCGGCAGAAACATTGGTCTTGGCGCTACGCTCTTTGGCTGCGGGTGCCTCTTGGTGGGATCAGGCTGCGACCAAAGAGATTCAGGCTACCTTTGGTTCTAATGAAAACAGCACAAAGGCGCTATCTAAACCTTCAAATGACAGCAATCCTTTAACCCAACGCGAGCAAGAGATTTTGCTGCTGGTCGCCGAGGGCAAAACCAACCCAGAGATTGCCGAATAACTCTACATTGCATCGGGTACTGTGCGGGTTCATGTTCATGCCATTTTGCATAAGCTAGAGGTGTGCGATCGCATCCAGGCCGTCACCGTCGCAATCCAGCGTCAGCTCATCTCCCCCCCGCCTTTGGCTCTGACAGATTCTGGAGAGAGATTTTCTGGCAAGTCATAAAAACAACAGTTCCAGATGGGGCGGCGCGTATAGCGGTGATTAATTTTCTGGGGCACAGCCGCCGCCGCAGTGTGAAAACCACCCCAATCAATTTTCCAGCATCACTTCTGCAAAAAGTCTCACCAATCATTTGTGATTGCTATACATCTTGAGGAGCCTGAACAGCTTCATTCATAATCTCAGGCTCAATGACAGATGCTTCTGCCTCTTCCCTGGGCGCATCCACCCGTTTTGAAAAGCCCCACACAAACAAACCTGCAATCACCGTAATCATCAGCCATTCAGGGGGCACAATCTGGTCATTAATGACTTTGAGAAATAGTCTGGCACCCACCAGCGCGACCGTCACATAGCCAGCATCTTGTAAATGGACAAATTCTTTAAGCCAACGTATAAATAGCTCAGCCATGAGCCGCAGCATGATGATGCCAATTACGCCACCTAAAATCACCAGCCATCGGTCGTTGACGAGGGCGATCGCCGTCGTTACACTATCCAACGAAAAAGCCAAATCCGTCACCGCAATTAGCGGAATTGCCTGCCAAAGGGTGGTAAAGCGAGGACCATGATGCTGCCCTTCCGCTTCATCGGATGAAAAATATTGAAAAGACAGCCATAGGAGGTACGCTGCACCCAGCAGCTCAAACTGCCAGTAGTTCACGACCCAAGTTGCTGTAAAAATAAGTCCCATTCGCATGGCAAAAGCCGCCACCATGCCTAGGTTTAATGCCTGACGCTGAAGCTTCTTGTCTTCGATTCCCTGGACTAATGCCGCCAGGGCGATCGCATTATCTGCCGATAAAACCGCTTCTAGCCCCGCCAAAATCACAATTAAAAAAGCGGTGTTAACGTCAAAACGGGAGAGAATCGTGGAGATTTGGTCTAGCATTCAGGTCCTGAGGGCAGTCGAAAACAGAGGAGAGCCATAGAGATAGCAAAAATTATCTGACATCGCATCTCCTGTATCAACCCTAACGTCAAACGAAGGTTTTGGCACCTTAGAGCCTGAAATCTCAATGTCTTTAGGCTCCCTAGCCGTACCCATCACAAAGACCTGTGCCCCTGAGAGTGTTGCATGATGTAACAAAGGATTCCGTTAGGGGTCACTTTGACGGACATTGTGAATTATCAATGCATCTCTGTAATGCAATTTCAAGGAGCTTGTCCTTATGTTGTCAGATACTCAGGTCTTCGTCGCCTTGGCGATCGCCCTTATCCCTGGTTTTCTTGCCCTGCGTCTCTCGACCGAACTGTATAAGTAAAGGTCTTGTCTAAAAACCTGCACATTCTTTCGCGGAATGTGCAGGTTTTTTTGTATCGACTGACTGCTTGAGTCTTAAACGTATAGGTCAGAATGAACCCTTGAAGACGCTCAGATTCTAGTTCACGCAGTTGATCCACAAATTGCAGAAAAGATTTAGCGCAAAAATCGGATTTCTAATCTAGAATTAGTCCAAAATCATCCCGCCCTTTTTTTACTATGAGCGCACTACCTAATTCCATCCCCTCCCCGCGCGATCGCAGGTCTAAGCAGCAGTTGGCTCAGCGTCGGCAATTGTCTAAAAACCAGAGTGGCGCTGACAAAGCGCGATCTAAGGCCGCTTCTGCCCATGATCATAAAGCTCGAGTTTGGGAATCAGGCTTAGTTTTAGGCATGAATGCGGTGCTGATTGGCACGGCTATTGTAACCTTGGCTAATTTAGTGCCCTACCAGCTAACCCAACGCGAGAAGCTTAAGGAAATTAGCCGAGAAGAATCTCAGGTTGCGCAAAGTCTTCAAGAACTTCAAGAAACCTACAAGCGCAGCCAATCGCCAGAAACCGCTCAGCGGATTGCTCAAGAGCAGGGTAGCCTCATGAAAGCCGATCAGCTCAAGGTGTTCCAAGTCCCTCAAAGTCTTCAAAGGGTTCAATAAACTTCAAAGAAGGATAGGGTAAACGCCTCTAGAATGGTGAATGGGTAGAGTTTAAAAACTTTACCCATTTTTTGGATCTTTCCACTTGGAATTTTTTATGTCACTCAACTTGATGCCACCCAATGTGACCGATGTGCCCTCAGATGCCTATGTTGTGCTGGGAGTCGCCACCTGCTTTGTTAAAGAAGACGGTAAGCTCCAGCCCATTAAAGTGGTAGAACCCATCCCTTCTGCGGCGTTGGAAGGACTTTGCAAGGGCATTGAAACCTCCTATGAGATGGTAATTGCCACCACTTTTGAGGCCGCTTTTGCCCAAGGACAAGGTCAAGTCCCCGCGTCATTTCCGGCAGATGTGCAGCTTTGTGACGCTTTTGAAGAACGTCTGATGGCGGCAACCCGCAGCTACCGCTCTTGCGCCTCTATACAGTCGTTACTTCCCCTCGGTCAATCCAAAACAGATTTTAACTACTCCATTGAGCGTAAGCGAATGCTCAACGTTGAGCGAGTTGTGCGTACTGAAGACAACGTAAAGCAGCACGCCTATACCCACGAAGTGCTTTAGGGTTCTAGAGGGCAATTAAGATTACAACTGACCGCAAACCAGCAGCAGCAGGAGAATCAGTCCATGATTTTAACGGGCGTTGGATGGCAGATCTTAAGCATCATTTTGAGCTGGGGCTTTGTGATCTGCCTTAGCTTAAGTCTATGGGCGTTTCTCAAAGAGACGGTTCAGGTGAGTCAGCGCCTCCATCAAATTCCTTGTGCGGGCTGTCAGTTTTGCACTCACAACCCTGTCCTAAAGTGTGCCGTTCATCCTCAGGCTGCTTTGACAGAGCAGGCCATTCACTGTCCAGATTTCTACCCAGATATTTAAATATTAAGGCTTATGGATTTAATCACCTACACTATTAAATTCACGAGCCTTAGCCCACTGCTCTAAATAGCGCTCTACTAAAATAATGGCCACAATGTCATCAATGGGACGGGGCACATCGCGCATCCCTTGGGGGATGAGCCGCGTTAGACCTTTGGGCGGATACATTTTCCAATAGCGATCGCGGGCTTCAAGGGTGCTGTAGCGCTCATCTATAAGGGCAATCGGCATGGGTGGGGTTAGATTCTGCTCTAGCTGCTGTCGCCATTGCAGCGCAGTGGTTTGGTTGCCTAACACAAGCTGTGTGATGGCGTATTGCTGCCCCAGCGCATTGATAGTGGCGATCGCCTCAGCGGCAGGCACCACTTCATGAAAACAGACGTTGCGATCGGTTCTAACCACCGCCACACCGCATTTATCTCGGCCTGGGTCAAACCCTAAAATGAGCGGCAGTGTATCTAACGGAGGGTCTTGGGTTACGGTCATGCAAAAGAAAATGATTACGGTCGCGTAAAGGGATGTTCAGGCTTAACGCCCTTGGATGTAGTCCACAATGCCCTGGGCGATCGCCTCGGCAAGCTGAGTCCGCTGCGCTGGTGACGACAATCGAGCCGCATCTCTAGCCCCCGTCACAAAACCCGTTTCAACAAGAACTGAAGGCATCTTAGTGCGGCGAAGCACATAAAAGCGAGCTTGACGAACACCCCGATCCTGCATATCGGTATTTTTAAGAATGCGGTTATGAATGGCGCGGGCTAAGCGATAGCCTTGGGCGCTGGAGTAGTAATAGGTTTCGAGGCCATTAATATCGGGGCGGCTTAAACTAATCGAATTGGCATGGATACTGACAAAAAGATCCGCTTTCACCCGCACTGCGGTTGCCACTCGAGGCGGAAGGTCAATTTCGCGATCGCTGGTACGAGTCATAACAGCATTAATGCCTTTACGGCGTAACTGCTCTGCTACCTGGGTACTAATGGACAGCACAGCTATCTTTTCTTGCAGCCCCCTAATCCCGACTGCTCCAGGATCTCCACCGCCATGACCTGGGTCAATAACAACAACGGTGGCACCTGCCTTAATGGGTGTTCTGACAGGCGCTTGCGTGGGCGCTCTACGGGGCACTTCAATCGGCCTAGATGTTTCAATGGGTGGCCTTTGTGGCGGCAGCCTTCGTGGAAACGGAATCCGCTTGCCAGGAGGAACGGAGTCGATGGAGTCGTTGGGGTCGATGGTAATGGTTTGGGAGGGAAGCCCCCCTGGCATATCCACATCAATTTCAATAGGCGCGGGTGCCTGAGCAATCGCCGAGTCAATCAGTAATGCACCAGGAAGCTGCACAAACCAGCGATTTGGCGAAAGGCTACGAATTTTGACATCGCTAGCCCGTAGGGTGTACTGCGAACCCATTTCTACTACTAGCCGAGCGGTATCGCGGTTCAATTGCCCCACGCGCACTTCTTTGATGTATCGTGAGACGTTTCTTCTTTTCTTTTGCTTTGATTTATCGACGGTGGTGTCGGGGATATCAATAATTAATCGGGCTGGATTTGCAACAAATTTGGCCTGCGGTTCTACCCCTTCGTTGGTAATAAACTCAATGCGGTTCAGCGATTTATTAAATTTCCAGTAAACCAGCTTACCTGCCCAGGCAGATTGCGTGAGTCCAAGGAGGGCGATCGCCGTTAATGGAAAGAGCCAGCTTAGTTTTGCGCCTAGTTTTACGCTTGATTTCACAGCGATCGCACCTTCAATAAAACATCCTCTGGGCGTTGTAGCAGAGTATAAGACTCTATTGCAGACTACTTAGTTTCATCCTGCATCTCATCTGGCTCAGTCCATCCGCTTTGCCGCTCGGTATCATGGCGCATTGTGGGGACAAACGCAAGCGCATACACTCACCTAAACTCCCAAAAAAGCTAAGGAAGTGTGGCGTAGTGGTGGTCTATAAACCAGTTGACCGATTCTTGTAGCGCCGTTTTGATGGGGGTTTGTGGAAGCCCCAACTGCTGCTTTGCCTTAGTCGCGTCATAAAACATCATCTGCTGAGACATTCGCACACCGTCAAGGGGCACCGACGGCTGCTTGCCTAGACGCGCTAAGACTTTTTCATCAACCCAGGCTACCCCCAAGGGAATCCAGGCCGGAATGGTGCCCTTTGGTTCTGAAAGACCTGTTAGCTCAGACAGCATCGTCAACATTTGCTGGAGTGTGACGTTTTCATTGCCCAAAATATAGCGATCGCCTGTCTTACCTTTCTCTAACGCCAAGAGATGCCCCTCAGCGACATCCTGCACATGAATCAGATTTAGACCCGTGTTGAGGTAAAACGGCATTTGCCGTCGCAGAAACCGCAGAATAATATCGCCTGTAGGCGTGGGTTTAATATCCCAAGGGCCAATGGGCGTACTGGGGTTTACAATCACCACGTCCTGCCCATTGCGCACCGCATCGTGCGCTTCTTGCTCTGCCCAATACTTTGATTTTTTGTAGTCTCCGACCAGCCGCTCCACAGGACTTTGGTAGGTCTCATCCGCAATGGGGACGTTTGTTCGGATGTCTTTTTGCCCGTCTTTCTTAGGCACCCCAATTGCCGCGACGGAGCTGGTATAGACCGTGCGCTCCACCCCAGCCTCTCGTGCGGCTGCCAAAATATTGCGCGTGCCCAAAACATTGCTGTAGTGGAGCTGCTCGCGGTCAGACTGCCACAGGCTGTAGTGCGCCGCAACGTGAAACACCACCTGACAGTCTTGCATGAGCAGCCCTAAAGAAGGGTCGCAAAGATTGCCTTGGACAGTTTCGATGCCCAACCCTTTGAGGTTATCTAGACAGCTCTCGGGTCGCACCAGCGCCCGCACTTCATAACCGCGCTCTAGCAAAAGCCGCGCTAAATTAGCCCCAACAAAGCCCGTCGCGCCTGTGATAAAAGCTCGCATCGCACTCCCCGTTAAGAATGATGAGTGTTGACAACACCGCTGTTGCCGCCAGGAGGCTCAGGAGAAATCATGCCGTCTTCGACATAAACCACCCGATCTGCGATATCCATAATGCGCGGATCGTGCGTCACCATGACTACCGTACAGCCTTCTTCTTTTGCTAAGGAGCGCAGTAGCTCAATCACGGCTCGACCCCGCTGGGAGTCTAGCGCTGCGGTGGGTTCGTCGGCAAAAATGAGGCGGGGTTTACCTGCAAGGGCACGGGCGATCGCAATCCGCTGTTTTTGCCCCCCTGATAAATCGGAGGGGAGGCTTTTGCTTTTGTCTCCTAAACCGACCTGCTCCAATAATTTGAGGGACTGCTGACGCGCTTCTCGACCCTGAAACCCTTTGAGGTTGAGTGCCGCTTCAATATTTTCTGCGGCGGTAAGTGCCGGAAATAAATTAAACCCCTGAAAAATAAACCCCATATTTTGCAGTCGAAACTGCGCCAACTTATGGCGAGACAAGCCAGTAATCTCTTGCCCTAGCAAAGACACATGACCTGCGGTGGGCGTTAAAATACCGCCCAAAATTGAAAGCAGCGTGGTTTTGCCAGAGCCAGAAGGCCCCATCAAGAGCTGAATGTCGCCCGTCTTAATCTTGAGGTCAATACCTTTAAGCACCTTGAGCGGCTGATCTCCTGTAGAAAACACCATCTCAATGCCCTCGGCATAGACGGCATACTCTAGGGCTACGCCAGTCATCGGCTTTTGCATAGATTGAGTCATAAAAGGAAAGGGCATGATCGATGTCTCGATAACTTTAGTTTTGGATGAGGAATAAGTTCAGTGATTCTAGTCATAGGGGCGGTTCCAGGACATCTTCATTGGCTCCATCATCACGACTTAAACACCATCGCCGGATCTAACCGCGTTACTTTTTGAATGGCAAAAATAGCGGCTCCGCAGCACATCACAATGGTTAAGACCAGCACGCCTCCGCCAGTCATAGGGCCAATTAAAATCTGGATGGCCTGCGTTTTTTGTACCCAGCTCCCTAATACCAGCACTATGCCCATGCCAGGTAAATATCCTAAGACCGCCATCCAAAGCGCCTGCTCTAAAATGATGCGGTAGATAAACCAGTCCGACGAACCCATTGCCTTTAAGGTGCCGTATTCTCGCAGGTGATCGGTGACGGAAGAGTACAAAATTTGACCCACTACCACGGTGCCGACAATGACACCGACAACTGCGCCCAAGCCCAAAATAAAGCCCACGCCAGTGCTGTCTCGCCAGTAGGTTTGGGTCATTGAGGTTAGTTCTGTCTGGGTCAAGGCTTTGGTATCCGGTACAGCAGCTTCAAGACGGCGCTTAAGCTGCTCAAGATCTACCCCTGGTTTTGCCCGAATCAGAATATAGGTGACTCGATTTTCATCTTGTAATGTTGGCGGTGCAGGCTGTTTGGCTTTGGGTTCCACCATGGCTGATGTTAAAAAAGCCGTTGCATTGGGCAAAGAGGTAAAAACGTAAGGACTCGACACAATCGACCGAATGCCGTTGGTCAAGCCTACAATCTCGCCGCGATAGGAGCCTATTTCGCCGCTATCCCCTATTTGCTTTACGTCTAAGGTTTTGAGGTCTACCTGATCAATGAAAAAAGTATAGGGACGGTTAAGGCTATCCCAGTTTCCTTTAGAGACTGGGACAGGGCGAAACAGAGTGCCTGCGGGGTCAAAGCCAATGATGCGGATGGGGGCGATCGCCCCAGCCTGGGCCATCCCATTTGCGCCATAGCGCCAAACCGAACCCTGCGTAATCAGCGCTTCGGCGCGTTCTACGCTCTCAACCTGTTGTGCTTGCTTCAGGCTTTTGTAAGGAATGGGCAATGTAAAGTCGAGGTGTCGAATATCTTTTGAGGCCAGCCATAGATCGGCACTGGCGCTGTCGATGAGCAGGCTAGAGGAGCGCGTGAACCCGTTAAGCAGCCCCGTCTGAATTGTCACCAGACCCACTGCAAACATAATGCCTGCCTGCGCCACAATAAACCGAGGCAGGTCTTGAAAAAGATTTTTACGCGCAATCGAAACCATGAAGGGCTTGGGAGTACCGCAGCGAAGACAGGGCAGTATTTTTGCTCACTGCCATCCTAAATGATTTATCAGCTTGGATCTGCTTAAACGTGACGCTCTGGGCAGCGTCACTCCGTGAATACCGATCTGTTACACCCCCCAATCCAGTTGTAAAAGCCGTACTCTCACCTCTACACAAAAACGATAGGATGAACGACAAATAGAGCTTTAGGTACTAGCGTGAGTTCTTGGCGCGATCGCATCAATCAGTTCAGTGGACGTACTCGTTACGTGGTCTGCCGCGTATTTTTGCACCTCGCAGGCGATCAGGTTGCGCCGCTGCTGGGCGTTTTGAACCAGGCCGCAATGACCGCAGACGAGGCCGAGGGCGATATGCAGGCGCTGGGCGAAGAGCTGGTGACGGTTTGCCAGACGCTGCTTCAGTCTGAAGTGTACTGGCGCTCTGCCGCTAATGAAGGGGATGCCTTTTGGGATGAAGGTGAAGCCGGAAACTTCGTAAACGAACTCTTTACAGACTCTGCTCAGCGTTATTTAAGTCAGCCCGATCTGAGCGCTGCCGCAACCCAAAGCACCGACCCTCTAGTGGTGCCTATTACCCGAAACATCATTGTGATGCTCACCGTCGCCTATGAAGGAGAGGTGCCCGAACTAGAAGCCGACCTGTCCAATATGGACGATCTAAAGACAGGCTTCAAAGCCTTAGTGAATTTGCACTATCAAAATTCTCTTCGCGCGGTACAGATCCATTTTTCGCCTGCCCAATTAGGGGATGAACTCACGCCGGATCAAATCTTGGTTAATTTCCCTGAATTAATCCCTCTTTAGATCGTGGGCTATGCCCATTGCTCTCTATTACAGTTTTAAGCATAGGTACTGTTTGCCCCATGAAACCCGTTATGTTGAAAGGTTTTTTCACAGTTTTCTCTTCTTTTAAGCCTCGTCAGTTTGTAACCTTGGGCTTAGTGTTGCTGCTGAGCTGGACAACGATCTCCTGCAGTGGCGGCTCCCAATCTGATAAAGCGTCTCAGGGGAATGCAAACCCAACGCAAGTCTCTACATCTGCTAAATCCGATGGGGCAAAGAGTGCTACAAAAATTGCTGATGGCAAATACGACGTACAGCAGGCTACCTATAACGATGGGAGTGGTGAGTATACGCTCTTTTTGCTGAATACGCCTCCCAATACTTCTGCAACCTTTCGTACTACTGCCCTTCAGATGGCGCAGCTCACGCCTGAAGAAGTGACGGCAGCGCAAAAATCTTACCTACAGGTGAAGGACGGGCAAGCTGCTCTGCATATTCCTCAAGACTTTAAGCTGGAGTATGTCCATAACGTCGTTGAGCAAACTCAAAATCCACAGACAGGTCAGGCAGAACCGCGCGTGGTGCGCCAAGAATCTAATTTTTGGAGTCCTTTTGCAGGTGCGATCGCAGGTCAGGTAGTCGGACAAGTCGTCGGCAATATGCTGTTTAGACCCCAGTACTACATGCCGCCGATGTATCAGCAGGGCGGTGGACTGTTTGGTCATGGGGGGTATGGTAACTCCTACAGTCAGGCTTCATCTTCTTATCGGGAGCGCTATAACCAAGCGCCCGCAGTGGAGCGCAACCGTACCGTCTATCGATCTACCCAGCGATCCACCAATGGCTTTGGCAGTTCTAGCTCTCGCGTTAGCCCAAGCAATTCGTCTAATCAGCGTTCGACGGGTAGAGGTTTTGGTTCCAATAGCCTCAAGTCATCTGGGTCGTCAAACGGCAGCAGCAGCTATCGGCGATCGCCTTCTTCTGGCTTTGGCAGCGGTCGCTCTTCTGGTAGCCGTTCCTTTGGTGGTCGCCGCCGCTAGTTGACTTGTCCGCGCAACCCTTTTACATCTCAATCTCAGTACAACAGCAGGCCGAAAGGCGATCGCTTTTAGTCATGAAGATGCAGTCTAAACTTTTAGATACTATCGCGCTCTTACAAGACTTGCCTCGCGATCGCCTCACGCTGACAGAGTTTAGCGATAATACATTGGGCTTATTCAGCGGACTTGTGGGAACAATTGTGCCTATTTATGACCAGTCTAACCCAACACAATATTTGATTGAGTTTGCTGACTCGCAAGGCTGTGAATATGAAATGTCAACGCTTCAAGAGTCTGAGTTTTTGGTTCTCCAGTATGACTTGGTGGCAGCCTAATATATAAAATTGTCTGATCACTTTTCTCCACTTAGACATAGTGCGATCACAATAGATTCACTAATAAATTTATTTTATTTTTGGGAGTAAATTAGCAATCGTTTCAAGTGACGAATCCTTAATAAATTCTGATTGTTCGATGATTCTAATATTACGACTATATTTTTCTTGGAATAAAGAACGAACCTTTTTTAGAATCGTCTTAGAATGCCGATACCTCTCAGAGTTAGTGTCCATAATTTTCAAGGCTTCGACCGCTAGTTGCCCATGATCTAGCTTTCCGAAACTACCTGATTTTTTTTCTATATCAGATCTTCCGTTGACATACCTTTGGATACATAAATCTTTCAACACAAGAGTTGATTCCATAATTATTTCACTAGCTTCAATCTCTGTAATGTCGTTAAGTTTAGCAATATGTTTAGGACACAAGAAATGCGACTCAATATCAACTCCTTTTGTAAGAAATGGTTTGGCTTTTAAAGCCCTTATTTGTGTTTGCCAGTGCTCAGCTTCTTCATCATTTAAGTAATCACGATCACGATGAACAACAATAGTTGCATGAGAGTTACCAGCTTGTATCAAATCCATAAGAGGGCGAAGACTTTGTGGAGACGTACACCCGTGGTCTAAGTACAGGACAAAAAGCTTGAAAATGTTGTGAGGATGGGGTTTCATCAGAATTACGAAATCCATGAGAAACCCCATGAGTCAATATAGCGAATTAAGGAAAGCCCTCCAACCCCATCTGGGATGGAATAAAGCCAG
>JBGSVR010000229.1:0-3516 GCA_041752855.1 Thermosynechococcaceae cyanobacterium | reverse complement strand
GATTGCCAGTGATTAAAAAAGGTAAGTCTCAAAATACTTTGCCTGTAATAGCTGCGTAGTTTTTAGAATAGATCGCAGTTATGCCTATCTACTCACCTGGAATTAACAGGTGGGTAATTTTGATTTGTCCAAAGTCGAATACAGAACAGTTTGAGCAAGAAGAGTCTCTGTTTGTGGATGAACGTCCTCTGTTATTGATCGTTGATCCCGATCGCCAACTGGCGGAACAGTTGATGAATGAAGCCGTGAACTGGGGATTTCGGAGCGCGATCGCGACGACCCTTCTCGAAGCCGAAACGAAAATTGAGCAGGATGCGCCTACCGTTGTGCTGCTTGACCCCGATACGACTCATCCCACCACAGATAGTTTAAGACTGCTGGCAAAGCTTAGTCACCAAACGCCTGCCGTGCCAGTCCTCGTTTTAACCAGTCACAATCGGTTAACCGACCGCCTAGAAGTTGCCCAACTCGGCGGACATGGGTTTTTACACAAGCCCTTGCCTCTATCTCAAGTATTGAAAGCCGTTGCTCAGGCGGCGCAGCAAGCAGATGCGGCAAAGCAACGGGTGATGGTTGTCGATGACGATCCCCAAATTCTCGCAACGCTGAAGTGGTTCCTAGAACCGTGGGGATTGAGCGTGACAACGCTGAACGATCCTCAACAATTCTGGGAAACGCTGGAATCTTGCTCACCGGATCTACTGCTTCTCAATGTAAAAATGCCTGATTTTAGCGGTATAGAGCTTTGTCAGATTGTCCGCAACGATTTGCACTGGGGGCACTTGCCCATCATTTTTTTGACGGCACATACTGACACTCTGATCGTTGAACAAATGTTTTCAGTGGGTGCAGATGACTTTGTGAGCAAGCCGATTGTGGCTCCAGAATTGATTAGTCGCATCATCAATCGATTGGAGCGGCTCAAACTCCTTCAGCATGTGGCTGAGACCGATCATTTAACCAGACTCTCCAACCGTCATAAGTCAACCCAAGACTTAAATAAATATCTCAAAGTTGCAAATCAACAGAATCAGCCGCTCTGTCTAGCAATTTTGGACTTAGACAATCTTAAGGAGATCAATGAGCGTCACGGTTACAATACTGGCGACATGGTAATGCGTCAGTGGGGACAGTTGCTCCGGCAGACGTTTAGGCCGAATACAGTCGTTGCCCGTTGGGAGAGCGATGAATTTGTGGTTGCTTTATTTGGTATGACCAAGGCAGATGGCATTCAAAGGCTTACTCAATTATTAACAGCGCTCCGCCACAGACAATTTGTTGCGCCTGATCAGACTCAATTTCGAATCACGTTTAGCGCTGGAATGGCTCAATATCCAGAGGATGGAGCGGAGTTGCATTCTCTTTATCAAGCCGCATCCGAAGCCTTACATCAGTCTAAAGCTGCTGGGTATGCCTGTATTTTCTCTGCGGGAGACTCCAAGGCTATTCTCAGGCCAACCGAATCTTAATTCATCGTTAAAATTCTAAAGCTCAAACGTTTGTAACATCCTCATAAGTTTCTCAGATTGTTTTCTTACCGTCAAAGTGGGTAGGCAAGGACTGTTGCATGATAACCCCTTGAGCGCGCACCTTCTATTATTGGGGCAAGGTTTGTGTATCAGAGAATTTTAGTGGCGATCAGTGATTCTGAAATCAGCGATGGAGAACAGTAATGTTAGATATCGATGAAATGAATTCAAAAGAAATTCAAGAGCTTTTGCAAACGGTAGGATATGGACACCTCGGCTGTATAGGCGAAGGGCATCCATATGTTGTACCGATGCACTATTACCTCAAAGACTCAGAAATATATATCTTCACAACGGTCGGAATAAAAACTCAGTATATGGATGCAAACCCAGAAGTTTGCTTACAGATCGAAGAAATTCACAATCTGACACACTGGCGCAGCGTTGTTGTCACGGGTCGGGCCGATCGCCTTACTGAGCAGCAAGACATCGATCAGGCAATGCAGTTGATCAAAACGCAAAATCCAACGCTTTCCCCTGCCCTCAATCGAACCTGGATCGATGCCTGGGGACGTGCGGAAGTTATTGCAATCTATCACATTCACCCTAGCGAAATAAGCGGACGGACAACTGATGGCGTTAGCAGTCAATGAAAATCAAAAAAATTTGGACATCATGGTGCTGGAAGGCTGATTTTAGTTTTGCGATCGCCTGTTATTTTTTAAATTTTCATATCGAGACCAATATGTCCGACTTGCCAAATATCCTGCGTCATAAAAGCTTAGTAGCTCTCTAAATTTCTGCCCTATTTTCATCATCTATAAATCTGCTATTCAGGGCATCCCAGTAAACCAGGAGGATTCATTTATGAAACACGATCACCATCAACATGGACAAACCCAACCAAATCCAGAAAACGTTGGGCACGATGAACATGGTAAGCAGGCTAAAAAGAATCCACCTGACCCTGACTCGCACAGAAACCACAATGGACATGATCAGCAGCCTGATCAGGCTAAGCACACGGGTCATGACAAACATGCTGGACACGATAAACATGCTGGACACACTCCAGAGATTTTCAAACGACGCTTCTTTATATGCCTCCTACTAACGCTGCCTATTCTCTATTTTTCGCCTATATTTCAGACTTGGTTTAATTATCAAGCCATCCAGTTTCCAGGGGCAAAGTGGGTTATTCCCGTTTTCGCAACGATTATTTATTTCTATGGTGGCTGGGTTTTTCTAAAGGGAGCCTACTACGAACTCAGCAGTAAAATTGGCATGATGACGCTGGTTGCTCTAGCCATCACCGTGTCGTTTGTCTACAGTGTGGCAGTGACTTTAGGCTTGAAGGGAGGCTCTTTCTACTGGGAACTGGCAACCCTGGTCGATATCATGTTGCTGGGTCACTGGATGGAAATGGCTTCTGTGCAGGGAGCCAGCAATGCCCTAGGAGAACTTGCCAAGTTAGTCCCTTCTGTCGCTCACAAGCAGGTGAATGGGAAGACAGAAGATGTCCAAGTGAGCGCGTTGGTTGAGGGAGATCTCATTCTGATTCGTCCCGGCGAACAAGTCCCGGTTGATGGTGAGATCGTCGAGGGTACTTCTAACGTTAATGAATCCTTTCTGACGGGAGAGTCGCGCCCGGTGGTCAAAAAAGCCCCTGATGAAGCGATCGCCGGAGCGGTCAATGGCGAGGGTGCGCTGACAATTAAGGTGACTCGCACTGGCGATCAAACAACCTTGAGCCAGATTATGCGGATGGTTGAGGAAGCACAGACCTCTAAAAGTAAATTTCAATCACTCGCCGATCGACTTGCCTATTGGCTCACGTTCATCGCGATCGGGATTGCGACGCTAACATTTATCGTTTGGCTATCGATTAAACCAGACGATCTAACCTTTTTCGACTTTGGACAAATCTGAAGGTCAAATGGGCTGAACGCTATGCAAGAAAGGATAATGACGGTTTCAATCTAAAGCCCCGTCATTATCGCCACCTCCATTATGCCTATTCCTCTCACTGCATCTGAGTTTAAGAGTT